>JAPKHB010000620.1 GCA_026647295.1 Planctomycetota bacterium
CCGTCGCCTCGGTGGCCAGCGCGCCGGCGGCGCAGCCGGCGCGCAGCAGGGGCTCGGCCAGCCGCGTCCGCATCGCCGCGATTGCCCCGGCCAGCGCCCCGGCATCCCAGGCCGGACGGTTCATGTGCACCGGGCGCTGCTCGGCATAACTCATCTCCGCCGTCAGGCAGCCGAAGGCGGAGAAGGCGAACCTTGAGTGTGCTGGTGAAACCGTTTGGCACCATTTACCTCAATGGCGCGCTGGAGCGGCAGGAATCAACCCTGCGTTTCACCAAAACGCTGGCGGCCGGCGTGCATCGCCTGACGGCGGTTCATCCCACGCTGGGGAGATGGGAAAAGAACGTAACGATCGCGCCGGACGAAGAAGTGTCGCTCGAGATCGATTTCAACAGGCAGGCGACGCTGCGCGTGACCGCTTTCGATCAATCAGGTGGACGGGGATTGGAGCAACAGGGAATTGTTGTCGTTCATGGGACTCCTTGGGAAATGAAAGACGGCATGGAGCCAATGACTCCATGCCGTCTTTGTGAATATGGTTTACTGGTGATCGAGCGCTCGGGCAACCGCTTCGGCTGCAACATGATCTCGGCCATCACCAATCGCGGGCGGCTGTACTTCTCGGTGTTTCGCGGCCGCTTCACCGCCCGGGTCTTCATCGACTTCCTCAAACGCCTCGTGCGACAGATCAGGCGGTTGCTGTACCT
>JAPKHB010000621.1 GCA_026647295.1 Planctomycetota bacterium
TGCAGGCCGAGCTGCTCAAGGTCGGCGAGAAGATGACCGCCGAGTGGGTCGAGAAGGCCGGTCCGGACGGCCAGGCCATCCTCGACGCCTACCGCAAGCTGAAGTGACCGGCGGATGCCGCATCGGCCCCGCCGTGGCGGGGCCTTCTTGTTCAGGAGATCGCCCATGAGAGCGTTCCTCGATTCCTTGTACCGCCTGTCCGGGGCGCTCGCCGCGGTCGGCATGGTGGCCACGCTGGTGCTGGTCGCGACCGGCGTGTTCACGCGCCCGCTCGGCATCTACCTGCCCGGCACCGACGACTACGCCGGCTACGCGATGGCGGCCTGCGGCTTCCTCGCGCTGGCCTACACCTTCAAGCACGGCGAGCACATCCGCGTGAGCCTGGTGCTCGAGCGCGTCGGCCCGCGCCTGCAGTTGCGCGTAGCTCCACTCCCCGGCCGCATCGCGCACCGCCGGGCGCGAGGGCTGTGCGGCGGCCACCGCCGCGAAGCGCTGCTCGGTCGCGGGCTCCAGGCCGCAGGGGCAGATGTAGCGGGTCTCGTCGCTGAAATACTTCGCCTGGTAGTCGTAGTTCTCCGCCGGCGCGCGGATCTCTATCAGCGGCAGCGCGCGTGCGGTCGCGCCTTCGCCGAGGATCGCGCAGGTCAGTTCGCGGCCGCGGATCAGCTCTTCGATGAC
The DNA here is from genome assembly GCA_026647295.1 of Planctomycetota bacterium. Lineage (GTDB taxonomy): Bacteria > Planctomycetota > PLA2 > PLA2 > JAEUHO01 > JAPKHB01. The sequence goes on from JAPKHB010000621.1 coordinate 679, forward strand.
CACGCGGTCGTCGTAGCGCACGGCC
>JAPKHB010000622.1 GCA_026647295.1 Planctomycetota bacterium
ACCGGGTTGAGGTCGGCCTGACCCGCGCCGGTTTATCCCGACGGCGCGCCCTCGACCGGGCGAGGGCGCCTCCGGAGCGGGCCGGCGACCCGCGCTCGCCGATCGAGGCCTTCCTGCTCGACCGCAGCGAGGGCCACTGCGAGTACTTCGCCTCGGGCATGGTGGTGCTGGCGCGGGCGCTCGGGCTGCCCGCGCGGCTGGTGAACGGCTTCGCCGGCGGGAGCGAGAACGCGCTCGGCGGCTTCGTCGAGCTGGCCCGCTCGGACGCCCACGCCTGGGTCGAGGCCTGGTTCGAGGACCGCGGCTGGGTGACCTTCGACCCGACCCCCGGGGAGGCGGGCCTCCCGGAGCGCGACGGGGAGGAGGACGGCGCGGGGCGGGCGGCGGGGGGGAGCTGGCTCGACGGGGTGCTCCGGTTCGACGGGGCCGCCCAGCGCCGCCTGCTCGTCGGCGCGGCGCGGGGGGCGCGGGACCTCCTCCGCAACTCCCTCCTCGGGAGCGACGGGAGGGCGCGGTGGGGGGGGATCGCGGCGCTCCTCGCGGGCCTCCTCCCCGCCGTCGTCGCGGCGGCGGTCTCGGTGATGCTCCTCGACTTCTTCCTCACCTACCTGAACGTCTGACCCATGAGCTTCGTCGTCAATACCATCTCGGCCGTCGGCGCCTTCGCCGTCGGCGGCGTGCGCGCCGCGCTCGAGCTGTGG
>JAPKHB010000623.1 GCA_026647295.1 Planctomycetota bacterium
ATGTCGAGATCGCCGTCGTTGTCATAATCGCCGGCGGTGGCGCCCAGGCCGTTCTGCCCCAGCGTCGCCGCCGTGAAGGTGAAATCCTGATTGTTGAGATACAGCATATTGGGCGAAGAAAAGGTGTGGTCGAGTTGCGTGACCAGCAGATCCGGAAAGCCGTCATGGTTGAAATCGCCGCCAAGCGCACCCGTGCTGCTGAGCGGATCGCCCACGCCCGCCGCAGGCGCCAGGTCTTCAAACGAGCCGTTGCCGATGTTGCGATACAAGCGGCTCACGCCGGCATTGGCGACAAACAGATCAAGATGACCATCGCGGTCGAAATCACTCCACACGGCGCTGCGGCCCGCGCGCTCATTCGTGACGCCGGCGGTGGCTGCCCCGTCAGCGAATCTGCCGGTACCGAGATTGTGATAAAGCAGGCCGGGCTTTTCGCTCCGCACGACGTACAAGTCCAGCCGGCCGTCATTGTCATAATCTCCCCACACGCCGGCTTCCGCGGATTCTGCCGCTTGCAGCCCGGCTGCCTGGGTTTGATTGATGAACGTAGCCAGGCCGTTGTTCTGCAGCAGGGTGCTCGTCTTCTGCGCATTGGCAACGAAGATGTCGAGGCTGCCATCGCCGTCATAATCTCCCAGCGCCGCCCCAACACCGGCGCCCGGGTCTGCAGCTTTGGCAAAAGCGGCAATGTCAATAAAG
>JAPKHB010000624.1 GCA_026647295.1 Planctomycetota bacterium
GTGGAGACCAACGGGTTGCACGCAGGGCCGGCTTGGCTGGTGGTGGAGGCCCCGGCCCCGGCGAACTTGACCGGTGAGGCTTTGATGGTTTACCGCGCGGGTTTCCATCTCGCGCCCACCAGTGTGGTGGCTGCGCCGTCGGATCAAGAGAGGCCGCAAGTTTTTGCGCTGTGGCCGTCCATGCCGAATCCTTGCAACGCTACGACGACGATCACTTTTGATTTGCCGAAGGCGGCTGGCGTCGAACTGGTCGTAGTTGACCTGGCGGGTCGCGTTGTGCGCAGCCTGGTCCACGGCATACTGTCAGCCGGCCGGCATCGCCTGCTTTGGGACGGCTGCGACGCCGGCCGGCGCAGGCTCGCCCGCGGTGTCTACTTCGTGCGGCTGCAGGCAGGCAAAGAAGTGATGGCGCGAAAAGTCCTCATGCTGCAATGACCCCATCGGCGGCGACCCAGGCTCTCGCGCGGAGGGCGTGTTGGCAGAGACAATCACATGCGGTGCAAAGAGTCGGAGAAGCCAGATGAATCCCCATGCCATGGCACCCTACGGCGCAGCGCTGTGGGCTTATTTCAAAGGTGACACCGGCGCGCAAGTGCTGGTGCGCCGGGATGACGGCGAGGAATCGCCGCTGCCGATCAGCGTCTTTTTTCGGGAGCCGGCACAATTCAGCCGCATTGAAAATGCGGCACTCGCCCGTT
>JAPKHB010000625.1 GCA_026647295.1 Planctomycetota bacterium
CTGGGCGCCACCGGCGCCGCCTACGATCACGCCGCGCTGCAGGCGGCGATGGCCCATCACCGCTACGACGTGCAGGCGGCGATCTACCTGCTCGCGCTGCATCGCCTGCTGCGCGCGCGCCTGGGCGGGGCCTACGAGCCCGCCCGCCAGCTCGGCGGCGCGCTGTATCTCTTCCTGCGTGGCATCGACGGGCCGGCGCGCGGCGAATACGCCATCCCGGCCACGCCGGCGCTGATCGAGCTGCTCGACACCCTGGACCACCTGCTCGCCGACGAGGCCGACGACGTCGAGGCGGCCGAAGCTCTCACGTGCGACATCCGCGAGATGTGTCATCACAAAAACCAGAACACGCGCCCACAAGACTTCATAGGCGAGCGCCGCAAATCCCGAGAGGGCAACGGCAGCCAGCACGATCTTGACGCGTTGATCCAGCGGAGCCTCTTCCGCCGCGCGCGCAAGCGCGGGAGCAGTTCTGCTCGCAACCGAAAACCGCCAGAGCAGATAAGCGCCTGCCGCGATGATGAAATTGGTGAGCACTCCCGCATAGATGGCATTGGCAACACCGATCACGCGAATGAGCACAAAGCCGGTGACGAAACAGCCGGCCATGGCGCCCAGCGTGTTCACATCCGGCCGAAGGCGCGCGCGATCCACTCCGCGGCCGCGTCGGCCTCGGGGCTCACGGCGTCGCGCCCGC
>JAPKHB010000626.1 GCA_026647295.1 Planctomycetota bacterium
GCGACCTCGCGCCGGCGCGCCTGCTGGTGATCGCCGACGTGCTCGCCAAGAACGTCGCGCTCGGCCGCGACGAGCGCGAGGTGAGCCGGGTGTTCGAGGTGATCGAGCCGTTCGCGGCCGAGCTCGCCCGCTCGGGCCGCTCGCCCAAGAACCGGCGCGAGATGCTGCGCACCATCGGCCAGGCGCGGGCGAGCTTCGCGATGACGATGATGGCCGCCTGCTACAACCTGAAGCGGCTGACGTATTTCCAGAAGGCCGGAATCGAGGCCTTCTGACGCCCGAAATGGGCCGAATCGCCGATACCTGGGGCGATTCGAGGCAAAAACGGGGCAACTCCGCCGAGAAACACGGTGGTTTGCCAGAGAAATTGGACCGAACTCGGTCGCGGTCATCATTGCGCGCCGGGATTCACTGAAAACCTCGGGTTATTCGAGGTGCCCGATTGTAAGCGCAGTGGAGAAGGACAATGGGCGGTTGTGATCGCGCTTGTATTCGGACTCGCTATCGACTTTGTGATCCCGCTCGATCCCCACGCCGCCGCTGCGCGTCTATGGTTGGAAAGCAATCCATCCGTGAAGGAGCAGGTGGGGAGATCGAGGGCGCACTCATCGTTCAGGTCCGTTACTTCGGCGCTCAAGCGGGACGCCGAGGAGTCGATCGTGAGTACTTCTTCGTGGTGCGAGGTTCCAAAGGGCAC
>JAPKHB010000627.1 GCA_026647295.1 Planctomycetota bacterium
CTGTACGCCACGGCTTCGTGTTTCAAATGAGGATCGCTGCCCTCCAGCCAGCCGATGACATTGGGCGCGTGCAGGCTGCGCTGCACCACGGAAATCGTCAGCGTGGCTTCATTCTCGCACAAGAATGATTGTGGCCGGTAGGTGCGGTCGATCTCTGCCTGTAACTGCGCCAGGGTCTTGCCGCTGCCGCGCAGCAGTGCCGTGGCCAGGCTGGTGTCGGCGACAATGATCTTGAAGCCACCGCCCTCTTCCTCTTCCGGCTTATCGGCCAGACGCATCTTGGGCTCGGCAAGGTATTCGAGGTACGCTTGAAACTCGGCGCGAAATGCCGGTCCGCTGTCATTGGGTGCATTGACGAGAATAAGCGCGGCCGCGCCTGCAGCCTCGGCGGCGGCCGCCTTGGCATTCACGTACGTGTAGCGCGTCGTCTCTTTGCCCTCGAACCGCACGCTGGTGTCAGGGGTTTGCGGCTCGTGGCGCATTGCCAGCACGATTTTGCCCTTCACGTCAATGCCGGCAAAGTCGTTGTAGCTGTATTCCGGTGCCTCGATGCCGTAGCCGACAAAAGCTACTTTGCCGGTAATGGTTTCCGAAGTTTCCGGCAACTCCTTCTGGTAAGGAAAGAAATCATCGAGAAAATCGAACTGCGCGGATTCGCCCGCCGGGGAGGTGACGGTCAGTTTCGTCTCCGGCGTG
>JAPKHB010000628.1 GCA_026647295.1 Planctomycetota bacterium
TGCGGCATCACTACTGTGCGCGACGTGGGCAGTGACTACGACAAAGCACTCGCGGAAAAGCGCAAAAGCGCGGCCAATACCATCACGGCGCCGCGGCTGTGGCTTTACTTCTGGTGTCCGGGCGGCAACAACGAGGCGGAGATCCGCGCCAAAGTGCGCGAGCTGAAAGCCAAAGGCGCGGATGGTTTGAAGTGCCATCAAATGGATCGCGACACCTATCTCATCGTCGCCGACGAAGCGAAGAAACTCGGACTCAAACTCGCGCATCATGCCGGCGTGGAGGATGCCAATGCCTGGCACGATGCGCAAGCCGGCACCGCCACCATCGAGCATTGGTACGGTGTGCCCGATGCCGCGCTCGACGGCGTGCAGCAGTTCCCGCCGGATTTCAATTACAACAACGAGCTGCGAGGTGCTGCGGGTCAACCTCGAGCTCGCGCGCGAGGCCTTCGCGCAGCCGCAGCCCCCCGCGCTGGTGGTGCTGCCCGAGACCACCGTGCCGACCCTGCTCGACCGCCTGCCCGCTGGCTATCTCGAAGCCTTCGCCGGCCTCGCCGCCGCGTCCGGCGCCGACCTGGTGATGGGCGCCTTCCGCCGCGACGCCGAGGAGCGCATCTACAACGCCGCGATCAGCCTCGGCAGCATACTTGGTGCGGAAGGCCGCATCCTTCGCGTTCGTCAGGCCGTCGGCGTAGT
>JAPKHB010000629.1 GCA_026647295.1 Planctomycetota bacterium
TCAGCCGCGAACGGGCGACCAGCTCCGGCCCGGCATCGAACGTGGTTTTGGTTGAAGTGGAAACCAACACGATCTACGTGAAGGGATCAGGCGGGAACGAAACGTCCGATTTGACTTTCGAGGTGAGAGACGCCAGCGGCACGCCGGTGGATCTCAAACATCGCGTCACGCTGAATTTCACCATCAAAGGCGGGCCGGGTGGCACCGAATTTCTCAGCCCCACTTCCGCGGAGACCGACAGCCTGGGCCGCGCCGTCACCACCATCAACAGCGGCACGATCGCGGGCGCGCTGCAGATCGTCGCCGCGGTTGCCGGCCTCACCATTTCCTCTGCCCCCATTCCGATTGCGATTCACGGCGGTTTGCCGGATCTGACGCATTTCTCGGTGGTTCCCAACCGCCTCAATTTTGCCGGCTACAACATCTACGGCCTCACCAACATGGTGACCGCCTTCGTCGGCGACAAGTACTCCAATCCCGTGCCGCCGGGCACCAGCGTGCAATTTCGAACGAGCGGCGGCATCATCGGCGGCTCGGCCGTGACGGATGCCCTGGGCCGCGCCACGGTGACTCTGCTCTCCGCCAGCCCGCAACCGCAAGGCATTGCCGGCGCGATTTTCCCCTTCAGCGAACGCGGCTTCGCGCGCATTGACGCGCAAACGGTGGATGCCAACGACCAGCAAATTTCCACTTCC
>JAPKHB010000063.1 GCA_026647295.1 Planctomycetota bacterium
CGCGACGATCAACCAGGTCGACGACCCCGAGCGCATCCTCGGCCCGTTGCGCCGCGTGGGCCCGCGGGGCTCGGGGCGCTTCGAGCCCGTGGCCTGGGAGGACGCGCTCGCCGAGATCGCCGGGCGCGTGCGCGGAGCCCTCGCCGCGGGGCGCCACGACGAGATCATGTACCACGTCGGCCGCCCCGGCGAGGACCACTTCATGCCGCGGTTGCTCCACGCCTGGGGGGTGGACGGGCACAACAGCCACACCAACGTGTGCTCGGCGGCGGCGCGCACGGGTTACATGCTCTGGGCCGGCGCGGACCGCCCCTCGCCGGACTACGAGAACGCGCGCTTCATCCTCCTGATCTCCTCCCACCTCGAGACGGGCCACTACTTCAATCCGCACGCCCAGCGCATCCAGGACGCCCGTCAACGCGGCGCCCGGCTGGCCGCCGTGGACGTGCGCTTGAGCAACACCGCCGGCCTGGCGGACCACTGGATCGCCCCGTGGCCCGGGTCGGAGGCCGCGCTCCTGCTCGCGATCGCCCGCGTCCTGCTCGAGCGCGGGGCGGTGGACCGCCCGTTCGTCCGCCGCTTCGTGAACTGGGAGGAGTACCTGGCGGAGGTCGCGCCCGGCGCTCCGGCGACCTTCGAGCGCTTCGAGGCCGTGCTCGCCGCCTCGCTCGAGCGCTTCACGCCCGCGTTCGTGGCGCAGGAGTGTCGCATCGACCCGCACTGGGTCGGCACGCTGGCCGACGAGATCGAGCGCGCGGGGTCGCGCTTTGCCAGCCACGTGTGGCGCAGCGCGGCGAGCGGGAACCTGGGCGGCTGGCAGGTCGCCCGCTGCCTCATGCTCCTGCACGTGCTCACCGGCAGCTACGGGCGGGTGGGCGGCGTGCGGCCCCACGGCTGGGACAAGGCGGCGGTCAAGGCGCGGGAGAACCCCCCGCCCCCCGCGCGCTGGAACGAGTTGATCTGGCCGCGGGAGTGGCCGCTGGCCCACTACGAGATGAGCCCCCTGCTGCCGTACCTGCTGGAGGAGCAGGACCGGCGGCTCGAGGTGTACTTCACGCGGGTGTACAACCCCGTCTGGACGAACCCCGATGGCTTCGCCTGGATCCGCATGCTCGAAGACGAGCGCCGGGTGGGGTGCCACGTGGCCTTGACCCCGATCTGGTCGGAGACGGCGCAGTGGGCCGACTTCGTGCTCCCGATGGGCCTGGGCCCCGAGCGGCACGACGTGATGAGCCAGGAGACGCACGCGGGCCGTTGGGTCGGCCTGCGCCAGCCCGTGCTGCGCGAGCACCTCCGGCGCGAGGGCCACGAGGTCGCCGACTCGCGCGAAGCCAATCCCGGCCAGGTGTGGGAGGAGTGCGAGTTCTGGATCGCGCTCACCTGGCGCGTGGACCCCGACGGGCGCCTGGGGCTGCGGCGCTGGTACGAGTCGCGCGAGCGCCCCGGCCAGCCGGTCTCGGCGGCGGAGTACTTCGGCGACCTGCTCGAACACGGCGTGCCGGGCCTGAAGGAGCGCGCGGCCGCCGCGGGCCTGACTGCGCTCGAGTGGATGCGGCGCCACGGCGCCTTCGAGGTGCCCGCCCCCCCGGCGCCCGCGGACGGCGAGCGGCTGGAGCGCGAGCCCCCGGCCACGCCCAGCGGACGGCTCGAACTCTGGTCGTCCACCCTGGCGCAGTGGGGCCACCGCGACCAGGCCGCCCCCGGCTACGTCCGCTCCCACGTCCACTGGAGCGCTCTCGACGAGGCCGCGGGGGAGATGGTCCTCGTGCCCACCTTCCGCCTGCCGACCCTGATCCACACCCGCAGCGGAAACGCCAAGTGGCTCCAGGAACTCTCGCACACCAACCCGCTCTGGGTCCACCCGCAGGACGCGCGGCGGCTCGGCCTCGCCACGGGCGACCTCGTGCGGGTCGAGACCGCCGCGGGCCACTTCGTCCCGCGGGCGTTCGTCACCGAGGGCATGCGGCCGGGCGTCGTGGCCTGCTCCCACCACCTGGGCCGCTGGCGGATGTTCCGCGAGGTGGGGGGGCAACGTCAGGCCTCCAGCTGGTGCGACCTCGTGCGCTCCGGCGAGACGCTGCGGCTGCGCCAGCGCGCCGGCGCCGGCCCCTTCGCCAGCGCCGACCCGGACAGCGCGCGCGTGTGGTGGGACGAGGTCGGCGTGCACCAGAACCTGTGTTTCCCGGTGCAGCCGGACCCGGTGAGCGGGATGCACTGCTGGCACCAGAAGGTGCGGGTCGGGCCCGCCCGCCCCGGCGACCGCTTCGGCGACGTGGAGGTGGACGCGGCCCGGGCCCGCGCCCACTACCACGCCTGGAAGGCCCTGGCGGTGCCCGGCCCCGGGCCGGACGGCCTGCGCCGCCCGCTGTGGCTCAACCGCCCCCTGCGCCCGGCGCCCTCGGTCTGGAGGCTCGCACCGTAGGCCCCGTCCGCGCGCCGCGGGGGGCCGGCGGGCGCCCGGCGCCCGGCGGGCACCGGGTCTTTACGCAATCTGCACGAAGCGGACACGCGCCGCTCACCGGCCCGGCTTCTGATGGGGCTCGGCAAGGCCCCCGCGCCCCGCGGCGGCCGGCGCCCGTGGAGTCCGCCATGCCGCGTCCCCAAGCGCCCGTGCCCCCCCTCCGATTGCCGCACGCCTCTCCCTCCGTGCGGTCCTGCCTGCCCGTTGTCACGAGAAGGGTCCAAGGGTCCTCCCTGCCCGAACGGCCCGCATCCCCCCCCGGGGTGCCGGCGGGAAACCGCCGGCACCCCATCTCCTCCGGTGCCGGCCCGCGGAGCGCCGCCCGTTCGGCCTCCCGGGTCCGATGAGCGAAGGCGAGGACCCCTTGGCGCAGCCCACCCCCCTTGGCCGCGCACCCGCCCCGCCGACCCCCGGCGCGGCCGGGGCGCCCGGCGGGCGCCCGGGCGCGCCCGTGGCGGCCGAGCCCCCGATCCACCGCCGGCCCCAACGCGGCGGCGTGTTCGAGGCGGTCAACGCGGGCCGCCCCTTTGCGACCGTCGTGCACGAACAGTTGGCCGGCGTGCGCGCCAACCTCCAGGTGGAGCGCTTCTGCCTCTGGTACGGCTCGAACCAGGCGCTGTGGGAGGTGAGCCTCGCCGTTCCCGAGGGCAGCGTGACGGCCCTGATCGGGCCCTCGGGTTGCGGCAAGTCCACCCTGCTGCGCTGCGTGAACCGCATGAACGACCTGATCGGCAGCGTGCGCGTGGCCGGGGACATGCGCCTGGCCGGGGACGACATCTACGGGCCGGGCGTCGACGTGATCGACCTGCGCAAGCGCATCGGCATGGTCTTCCAGAAGCCCAACCCCTTCCCGATGAGCATCTACGAGAACGTGGCCTATCCCCTGCGCATCGACGGCGTGCGCGACCGGGCCGTGCTGGACGAGGTCGTCGAGCAGAGCCTGGTCGGGGCGGGCCTGTGGGACGAGGTGAAGGACCGGCTCAAGGAGAGCGGCCTGGCCTTGAGCGGCGGCCAGCAGCAGCGGTTGTGCATCGCGCGGGCCCTGGCCGGCGACCCCGAGATCCTGCTGCTGGACGAGCCCTGCTCGGCGCTGGATCCGCTCGCCACGGGGCGCATCGAGGACCTGATCCAGGAACTGCGGGGCCGCTACACGATCCTCATCGTGACACACAACATGCAGCAGGCGCAGCGCGCCAGCGACTTCACCGCCTTCATGTACCTCGGGCGGCTCGTCGAATACGGGCCGACCGAGGAGATCTTCGTACACCCCCGTCTGACCGAGACAGAGGACTACGTCACGGGCCGCTTCGGGTAGGCCGCGGCGCCGCCTTTCGCGCGTGCCCCGGCCCGTCCCGGCCGGCTTCATCGGATCTTCACCGGCGGCGCGCGCCGCGTTCACGCCCCGCCGCTAGCGTCGTCCCCAACCAACTCGGTCGGCCTTCCGGGCCGGCCCCTTCGAATGGAGAGACCCCCATGCGATCCCCGCGCACCCGCAGCAGGCTCCGGCCGGCCGCCTCCCTGGCGGTTCTGGCGGCCCTGGCCCTCGCGGCCTTCGTCCCCTTCGGCGTCGCCACGGGCGAGGAGTCCCGGGAGGCGGCCCAGGAGCGCCTCCCCGACTACACCCCCGTCCAGGGCGTCTCGGGCAGCCTCAAGAGCATCGGCTCGGACACGATGAACAACATGATGACCCTGTGGGCCGAGGGCTTCCTCGCCATGTACCCCAACGTCCAGATCGAGATCGAGGGCAAGGGGTCGACGACCGCCCCGCCCGCCCTGATCGCCGGAACGGCCCACTTCGGCCCGATGAGCCGCGCGATGAAGGGCGCCGAGATCGACGCGTTCGAGCGCCGGTACGGCTACAAGCCCCTCGAGCTCCAGACCTCGATCGACATGCTGGCGGTGTACGTGCACCGCGACAACCCGATCCAGGGCCTCACGCTCCAGCAGGTGGACGCCATCTTCTCGAAGAACCGCAAGGGCGGGCACGCCAAGGACATCCGGACCTGGGGCGACCTGGGGCTCACCGGCGAGTGGGCCAGCCGTCCGATCAGCCTCTACGGCCGCAACGCCGCGTCCGGCACCTACGGCTACTTCAAGGAGGTCGCGCTCTTCGGCGGCGACTACAAGGACCAGGTGAAGGAGCAGCCGGGCAGTTCGTCGGTCGTCCAGGGGGTGGCGAGCGACAAGTACGCCATCGGCTACAGCGGCATCGGCTACCGCACCGCCGACGTGCGGCCCGTGCCGCTCGCGCCGGACGCGAGTTCGCCGTGCATCCCGGCCGAGCCCGCCCACGCCTACACGGGGGAGTACCCGCTCTCCCGCTTCCTCTACCTCTACGTGAACCTCAAGCCGAAGACCGAGCTCGACCCGCTGCGGCGCGAGTTCCTCCGTTACGTCTTCAGCGCCCAGGGCCAGGCCGACGTCGTGAAGGACGGCTACTACCCGGTCACCCCGGCGATCGCGCGCGAGAACCGCGCGCGCTTCCTGCCCGGCGAGCGGGGGACGCCGTAGCGGCAAGCGGACCAGGGCGCGGCGGCCGGTGGGGCGCGGCCCCCGCCGGCGCCGCCGCCCGCGGGGGGCCGCCGGGCGCCAGGGCGCGCGGCGGCCCCCCCGACCCGCGGGCGGGCGGGGGGACACGATCGAAGGAGGGATCCCGGTGACCAGCGGACGGCCCACGGCGCGACCCCCGGGGGGCCAGGCGCGCCCCCCGCGACGCGCGCGCACGACCTCCCGGCGCGTGCGCTGGGGGGACCGCACGGCGCGCGTGGCGATCAGCCTGGGCGGCGTGGGCACGATCGTGGCCGTCTCGGGCGTCCTCGTCTTCCTGGTGAGCGTCGTGGTCCCGCTCTTCGCCTCGCCCGAGGTCCGCGCGCGCCCCGTGGTCGGGCTCGAGGGCGCGGCCGCGCTCGCCGATCCGCTCCACCTGGGCGTGGACGAGTACCAGGGGCTGCTCTGGGCCTTCCACCCCGACGGCCGGCTCCGCGTCCACCGGGTGGACACCGGCGCGCTCGTCGAGGAGCGGCGCCCGCTGGGCGACGCCCCCCCGACCTCCGCGTGCTTTGCGGGGGGGGAGGCCGGCGCCGCGGTCGGCCTCGCGGACGGCACCGTTCGGCTCGGGCGCATGGCCTTCGAGAGCCGCTTCGTGGACCTTCCGGCCGAGTTGCGCCCCCTGCGCGCGGACCCCGAGCGGCTGCTCGCCGAACTCGCGCGGCGTTCGCCCGAGGAGGCCGAGGGCGCGCTGCTCTCCGTGACCGAGAAGGGCGACGTGCGGCGTCAGGCGCTCACCGTCGGCTTTGACGACCCGCTCGCCGTCGACCCCGGGCACGCGATCCTCGCCGTGGACCGGGCCGCCCAGCCCGCGGGGAGCGTCGTCGCCTCGCTCTCCGCCGCGGGGACGCTGACCGTGAGCGTGGCCACGCAGCGCACGAACCTGATCACCCGCAAGGTGTCGACGCGCGTGCGCAGCGCCACCACCACGGTGGACCTGTCCCGGGGCCCGCCGCGGTGGCTGCGACTTACCGGGCTGGGCGACTGCGTGTTCCTGATCTGGGAGGACGGGCGTCTGGAGCGCTACGACACCCGCACGCTGGACGCCGTGAAGCGGGTGGAGCGCTTGGACCTCCTGGGCGAGCCGGGGGCCCGCGTCACGGCGACCGGCTTCCTGGTGGGGCGCACCTCCCTGGTCGTCGGGGACTCGCGGGGGCGCGTGCGGGTGTGGTTCCGCATCCGCCCGGCGTTCACCACCTCGCCGGACGACTCCGAACTCGTCCTCGCCCGCGAGTTCGCCCCCGGATCGGCGGCCGTCACGGCGCTCGCGGCGTCGAGCAAGGAGCGCCTGCTCGCCACCGGCCACGCGGACGGCAGCCTCTCGGTGTGGAACGTGACGACGGGTCGGCTCCTCGCGACCCTCGAGAGCGCGCTGGAGGCGCCCATCGACGTGCTCGCCTTCGGGCCGAAGGTGGACTCCCTGTTCGCGGCCGCGGGCGGCCGGGTCGCGTCGTTCGACCTGCGCGCCCCGCACGCCGACGTGTCGGCCGGGGCGATCTTCCGCCCGGTCTGGTACGAGGGCTACGAGCGTCCGGAGCACGTGTGGCAGTCCAGCAGCGGCTCGGATGAATTCGAGGCCAAGTTCGGGCTCTGGCCGCTCGTCTTCGGCACCCTCAAGGCCACCTTCTACTCGCTGCTCTTCGGGCTCCCGCTCGCGCTGCTCGCGGCGGTCTACACCAGCGAGTTCCTGCACCCCCGCACGCGGGCCCGCATCAAGCCGACCATCGAGGTGATGGCCAGCCTGCCCAGCGTGGTGCTGGGCTTCCTGGCCGCGCTGGTGGTGGCCCCGTTCGTCGAGGACGTCGTCCCGGCGGTGCTGCTCGCCTTCCTCGCGATCCCCTTCGCGGCGCTGCTGGGGGCGCACCTGTGGCGCCTGCTCCCGGCCTCCCTGGGTCGGCGCTGGGAACGCTGGCGGCCGGCGGGGATGCTCGCGGCCCTGGGGCTCGGGGGGGGCCTGGCCGCGCTCTTCGGTCCCCTCCTCGAGGACCTGCTGTTCGCCGGCGACCTCAAGCGCTGGTTGAGCGACCACGCCTACGGGAGCGCCGCCGGCGGCCTGTTCCTCCTGTGCCTTCCGATCGTGGGGCTCGCCACCGCCGTGCTCTTCGGCCGGGGGCTCGTGCCCGGCCTGCGCCCGGGCGCAGGGAGCGGGACCCACCAGGAGGCCGCCAGCGCGGGGCTCTGGACCTTCCTGGCCGCCACGGCGGCCACGGTCGCGGGGGCCGGCCTGCTCGCGGGGGGGCTGGCCCTGCTCGGGGCCGACCTGCGCGGGGGCCTGGTGGACACCTACGTCCAGCGCAACGCGATGGTCGTCGGCTTCCTGATGGGCTTTGCCATCATCCCCATCATCTACACCATCGCCGAGGACGCCCTCTCGGCGGTGCCCGAGCACCTCCGCGCCGCCTCGATCGCCTCGGGCGCCACGCGCTGGCAGACAGCCACGCGCATCGTGATCCCGACGGCCTTGAGCGGGATCTTCAGCGCGACGATGATCGGGCTGGGCCGGGCCGTGGGCGAGACCATGATCGTCCTGATGGCGGCCGGGAACACGCCGGTCCTGGACTGGAACGTGTTCAGCGGCTTCCGCACGCTCGCGGCCAACATCGCCGTCGAGCTGCCCGAGGCGGTGAAGGAGAGCACGCACTACCGCATGCTCTTCCTGGCGGCGCTGGTCCTCTTCGTGATGACCTTCGTGCTCAACACCGTGGCGGAGGTCGTCCGGCTGCGCTTTCGGCGGAGGGCCTTCGAACTGTGACCGCTCCGGCGCGCGCCCAACCGTCCTCCCCGCCCGCCCGCCGGCGCGGCCGCCGCCGCAGCCCGGGCCAGTCGCTCCGGGCCGGCGGCGAGCCCTACGTCTGGATCACGGGCACGGGCCTGGTCCTGTGCGTCCTGATGACCGTGGGCCTACTCACGCTCGTCGTGATCCAGGGCGTCTCGACCTTCTGGCCGGGGGACGTGGTGCGCGTCGAACTGGCGGACGGTTCGGCCTGGATGGGCGAGGTGACGCGCACCGAGACCTACCGGCCCGAGCCCGGCGTGTTCGAGGCCCTTCCGGAGGCGGCCCGGGCCGCCGCCAAGGCGCGCGTCGCGGCCGCCGGCGGAGCGTCCGAGCGCCGCCTCGTGCGGATCGGGAACTTCGAGCTGACCCAGGAGCACTTCCGCTGGGTGAGCGACTTCGAGGTCGCCCGCGAGGGACGTCCCGAGTGGGCGTGCGTCGTGGAGCGGCTCACCTGGGGCCGCTTCTACGGCACGCCCGTCGCCTTCGTGCGCGACGGCGCGGTGGTGGCCGAGGGCCCCGCCGAGGCCTGGCGCCTCTTCGAGGCCGAGCACGAGGCCTCGCGCGAGCGCTGGCGGGCGCGGCGCGCCCTGGAGACCCACGACACCGGCGTCGTCAACCGCCGCCTCGAGGCGGCGCGCCTGGACCTGCGCGAGGTGGAGTTGCGCGACGGCGCGGACTCGGCGGCGCACGCGGCGGCGCGGGAGCGCTACGCGGCGCTGGAGGCCGAGAGCCAGGCCGAGTTCGCGGCCCTGCGCGAGCGGATCGATGCGCTCAACGCCGAGAACGCCCGCCACCGGCTCCGCTTCGAGACGGCGGACGGCCAGACCAAGGACCTCGAACTCGCCGAGATCGTGCGGGCCTACCCCGCCAACCGCCTGGGGTTCTTCGACCGTGTGGGGGTCTACCTCTCGCGCACCGGGGAGTTCCTGACCGAGGACCCCCGCGAGGCCAACAGCGAGGGCGGGGTGTTCCCGGCCATCTTCGGCACGCTGGTGATGACGCTCCTGATGACGCTGGTCGTGGTGCCCTTCGGCGTCCTGGCGGCCTTGTTCCTGCGCGAGTACGCGCGGGCCGGCTGGGTGACCTCGACGGTGCGGGTGGCCGTGAACAACCTCGCCGGGGTGCCGAGCATCGTGTTCGGGGTGTTCGGCCTCGGCTTCTTCTGTTACGTCGTCGGCGGGCACATCGACCAGACCTTCTTCGCCGCGAAGCTCCCGAGTCCGACCTACGGGACGGGCGGGATCCTGTGGGCGTCGCTCACGCTGGCCCTGCTCACGCTGCCCGTGGTGATCGTGGCCACCGAGGAGGCGCTGGCGGCGGTGCCCCGTTCGATGCGCGAGGGCTCGCTCGCCTGCGGCGCGACCAAGTGGCAGACGATCCGGCGCATCGTCCTGCCCCGCGCCATGCCGGGCGTGATGACCGGCGCGATCCTCGCCATGGCCCGCGGCGCCGGCGAGGTCGCCCCGCTGATGCTCGTCGGCGCCGTGAAGCTCGCCCCCGAGCTGCCGGTGGACGGGGTGTTCCCCTACGTCCACCCGGAGCGCAGCTTCATGCACCTGGGCTTCCACATCTACGACCTCGGGTTCCAGAGCCAGAACTCCGAAGCGGCCAAGCCGATGGTGTTCACCACCACGCTGCTGCTGATCTCCATCATCGTGCTGCTCAACCTCTCCGCGATCGTCCTGCGCAACCGGCTGCGACGGCGCTTCGAGGGGGCGCAGCTCTGACCCATGCCCCGGATCGCCCGGCCGGACGGTCCGGCCCCCGACCTTCTCCGTTAGGAGCCTTCCCATGTCCCGGATCCCGACCCTCGCCTCCTACGTCGTAGCGGCGCTGCTGCTCACGTCCTGCTGCGCGGGCCCCGCCTGCGGCCCCGCGGACTCACCGGAGGTCCCCGCGGCCCAGGCGGTCATGGCCCCCGCCGCCCCGCCCGAGGCGGTCGCCGCCTCCCAGCCCATGGCCCCGGCCTCGACCGGGACGCCCGGCCGGCCGGCGGGCGGGGCTCCTGCCCCCGGGAGCGCGGAAGACCCCCGGACCGCGTTGCCGCCGCCCGCGCTCCGCGCCCCGGGCGCCCAGCCGGCCCCCGCCCCCCGGCCCGCGCCGCGGGAGGATCCGCCGGCCGCGCCGGGGGCCCCGGACGCCGGTGCCGCCGCCTTCGAGGAACGCTGGCACGACGGCCGGTTGTGGGTGTTTCGGGCCGGCTCCAAGGAACTCGCGCGCTTCGACAAGGACGGCGAACTGGCCAAGCACGTGATCCGGCCGCGGGCCGGGCCCGGCGGCGTGACGCTCAAGGCGCCGGACGCCGACACGATCCTGGCCTACGTGGCCCGGCGGCCGGGCTTCGTGACCGAGGTGCACGACGGCCGCCTGTGGGTGTTCAAGGCCGGCGCCAAGGAACTCGAACGCTTCCGCAAGGACGGGGAACTCGCCAAGCACGTGGTGCGCCCCGGCGCGGGCCCGCTGGGGGCGACGCTCAAGGCGCCCGACGCCGAGACCCTCGACGCCTACCTCGCCACCCAGCCCTGAGGGGTCGTTCAGGGCTCGAGCTCGAAGCGCTTTCCGCCGGGGTTCTCCAGCGCCGCCGGGATGGCCGCACGCACCGCCTCGGGGTCGGCCCCCTCGGCGAGGCGCACGGCGACGGCGCCCGTCTTGCTGTCGGCCTGGACCGACTCGACCCCGTCCAGCGCCTCGATCAACTTGCGCACGGTGGCCGCGCAGCCCGAGCAGTCCATGTTCCCGACCTTGAGCGCGAGCGTGCGCGGGTCGGCGGCGACCGGCGGCGGCGAAGGCGCCGGCGCCGCCGGAGCAGCCGGGTCACCGCAGGCGGGCAGAACCAGGGCCAGGGCCAGGGCGACGAGGCTTCCGGATCTGCGCATGGGGGGGCTCCGCCGGGCTGCCCGCGAGTATGCCACGTGACCGTACCGAGCCCGGCTCGTTTCCGCCACCCTGACCGTACCGAGCGCGGCTCGTTTCCGTCACGCGGCCCCCACCGGAAAGCCCGCCGGGCGCGCTCCCCCGGGGAGCCCGCGCGGGCCCCGTCAGGGGGCGCGGCGCCGGACGACGATGGCCGACGCGTCGTCCTCCCAGGGCCCCTGGGCGTGGCCCCGCGCGGCCTCGAAGACGGCGTCCAGGATCTCCCGGGCCGGGCGGCCCTGGGCCCCGCGCGCCGCGGCGGCCACCCCTTCCTCGCCGAAGAAGGCCCCCCGCGAATCGCGCCGCTCCTGCAGCCCGTCGCTGAACACGAGCAGCGCCTCCCCGGGCAGGAGGCGGGTCCAGCGCAGGCGCCAGGTCGCGTGGGGCAGGGGCCCAAGGACGCCGTCCGCGTGCACCAGCGGCGTCACCCCGTCGGGTCCGAGCACCAGCGGCGGCAGGTGGCCGGCGTTGGCGTAGCGCAGCAGACCGTCGGCGCCGGCCAGCCCGACGAAGGCCGAGACGAAGGAACCGCCCCCGGCCTCGTGGAGCACGCGGTTGAGGGCCTCCAGCGCGCGGCCGAGCCCGAGGCCCGACTCCAGCGCGAGGCGCAGACCCGTACGCACGTCGCGCGCGACGAGCGCCGCGGGGAGCCCGTGCCCGCTCGCGTCCGCGAGCACGAAGGCCAGGTCGCCCGAGGGGAGCGCCTTCCAGTCGACGAGGTCGCCGCCCACCTCCTCGGCGGTGACCGCGCGGGCGGCCACCTCGTAGCCGCGCACCGTGGGCGCGGCCGCGGGCAGGAGTCCGCGCTGGATCTCGGCGGCCTCCGACAGCGCGCTGCCCCAACGCTGCTGGAGCAGGCGGGCTGCGAGCACGGAGCGCAGCGTGAGGAGGACGAACTCGCGGAGCGCCGCGTCGCCCTCCGGTTCGAGGAAGAGCAGCAGCAGGTAGCGCGCCCGTGGCTCCTGCACGAGGAGGGCCATCGCCGCCAAGGGCCGGCGCGGCGTCCCGTGCGGCGCGGACAGCGGCACCTCCCCGGCGCGCAACAGCCCGTCCGAGGCGGCGGCGAGGCGGGTGGGCACTTCGGCCTCCGGGGCGAAACCCTCGGGCGCCAGCCCGCCCAGCGTCGGCGTGGCGTAGATCCGGTCCCAGCGCCACTCGCGCTCGGCGTAGCCTGCCACGCCGACCAGCCCGAGCTCGGGCCCCACGTGCTCCTCGAAGCGCGCGAGCCAGTGGCGCATCCGCCCGCGCGCGTCCCGCGGGAGGCCCGCCCCTGTCAGCAGGCTGTCCAGCAGGCGAAACAGCGCCTTGGGCCGCGGCAGCAGCACCCGGGCCTCGGGCTCGATGTGACCGTACCGAGCGCGGCTCGTTTCCGTCACGCGGTCCCCTCCGGGCGCCCCTTGCCCGCGATCGCACGCGCGCCCCGCCAGGGGGTGCGGACCGGGCCCCGGCCGCGTCGGCGCGCGGGGCGCACGCGGAGATGCCGCCCCGGGTCCGGGGCCCTCGAATGATGCACCGGAGCCTGGCTCCGTAGGGTCATTCGACGGGGGCATCCAGGGTCAGCCCGAGCGGCGCCAGCGCGCGGGCCTCGGCCTCGAGGTCGACGCGGGTGAGCGCGTGTCGGCCGAGCCAGCCCGGCGGGAAGCGCAGCAGGACGTGCTCGCGGTCGCCCTCGATCCCGACGGGGGGCAGGGGCTCGGGGCTGCGGGCGCGGTTGAGGAGCACCGCCCAGCGCAGCAGGAGCGCCAGGCCGAGCCGGCGCGCGCGGGCGGCCACCGGAAAGGCGTCCAACTCCGCGCGCCGCAACTTCCCGCGCTGGGCCCCGACCAGGAACGCCAACGCCCGCTGCTCTTCCCGCCCGAAGCCCGGCATCTCGCCGTGGGCCACGAGGTAGGCCGAGTGCCGGGGGTAACCGTCCAGGCCGACGGCCAGCCCGATCTCGGTGAGCCGCGCCGCCCACGCCAGGAGCCGGCCGTCGGCGACGGGGTCGAGCCCCCAGGCCGCGGGCGCGTGCAGGAGCAGGGCGAGGGCCGTGCGTTCGACCCGGCTCGCCTGGGCGTCGTCCACCCGGTAGCGCTGCTGGAACGCCCGGATCGTGCGCTCGCGCACGTCCTCGCGCCGGATGCGTCCGAGCAGGTCGTAGAGCACGCCCTCGCGCAGGGCCCCGCGCGCGGGCTTGAGCGGCTCGAGCGGCAGCCGGTCGAAGAGGGCCGTGAGGATCGCGACCCCGGCCGGGAACACCGCCGCCCGCCCGCGCTTCAGGCCGTCGAGCGCGAGCGTCTGCGTGCGCCGGTGGCGCAGCAGCGCCCGGCGCAGCCAGCGCAGGTCGGCCGCCCCGATGCCGTCCGCCGCGCGCCCGGCCGCCCGCAGCACCTGCGCCACGGCCTTGATCGTGCCCGAGGAGCCCACGGCCTCGTCCCAGCCCAGGTCGCGCAACCGGGCCCGGGCGGGCCGCAGCACCCGGGCGGCCTCGAGCACGGCCCGGTCGAAGCCGCGCGCGCTGATCTCTCCCTTGCGGAAGAAGCGCCGCGCGTAGTCCACGCAGCCCACCGGGAGGGAGTGCATCTCCTGGGCCTCGAAGCCCGTGCCGACCACCACCTCGGTGCTGCCGCCACCGATGTCCACCACGCAGCGCGGGCCCGGGTGGTCGGGCAGGCCGTGCGAGACGCCCAGGAAGATGAGGCGGGCCTCCTCGCGGCCGCTCACCACCTCGATCTCGTGGCCCAGCGCCTGCTCGGCCTCGGCGAGGAACGCCCGCGCGTTGCGCGCGCGGCGCAGGGTGCTCGTGCCCACGACCCGCACCTGCCCGGACGGGATGTGGGCCAGGCGCTCTGCGAAGCGCCGCAGGCACGCCAGCGCCCGGGCCTGGGCCTTGCGGCCGAGTTGCCCCGTGCGCCGGCACAGGCCGCGGGCGAGCTGGACCTGCTCGCGGTGGCGGTCGATGGGCTCGGGTTCCGACCCCACCAGCGCGGCGATCACGTAGTGGAAGGAGTTGGAGCCCAGGTCGACCGCGGCCAACTGGCGCAGGCCGCGCGCGGCGGCGGAGCCGCCGAGCGCCCGCAGGCGCGGGCGGGCGGGCGGGTGCGGCTCGGGGCGCGCGGCGGCGCGGCGCTCTGGCCTGCCGTGGCGCTCGCGCTCGGCTGGCTCCCGGCCGACGCGCCCGCGCTGCGCGCGCTCGACGCGGCGCCGGAGACGGTGAATCGCGCGCCGTACACGGAGGGGTGGATGATCAAGTTGCAGCCCGCCGATGCTTCGGCGGCCGCCGCGTTGCTGCAGGAGGCCGCGAAGAAGTCCGCGGAGGCCGCGCAGGCGTTCGCCGGGGGCAAGCTGGAGGCCCCGCAGATCGCCGCCGCCGAGGACGCGTCCTGGCGCGCCGACGAGGCCGACGACCTGCTGGCCAGCGAGCCGCCCGCGCGTTACCGCGCCATGGGGCTGTTCGATCCCGAACGCAAAGCGTACGTCT
>JAPKHB010000630.1 GCA_026647295.1 Planctomycetota bacterium
GGGCGCGATGGCCAGCGCCGGAGCCGCGCTGGCGTCGATTTCCGGCGGGCGCAGCGACGCGAGCGGCAATCGCGCCGACGGCGTGACCGGCCAGGCGGTGCAGAGCGGCGTGACGCTGAACATCACGACCGGCGGGACCACGCAGACGCCGACCGGCTCGACCACGGGATCGGCGAGCGGCACGCAGACGGCGGCACAGACGGCGACGCAGACGCCGACCCAGACCGTGCGGCCGGAGATCAGCGCCAGCGTGCCGATCGGGGTGGGCATGCCCGGATCGATCGTCGATCAGCAGGCGACCAGCGCCCTGCGCGGCGAGGCGGGCGGCGAGAAAAAATCGGCGAACCAGCTGACCTGGCAGCAGATCGAGGCGGCCATGCAGGACCCCGCGGTGCGCGAGGGGATTCTGCGGCTGCTGTCGCCGCCGGCGGCGGCGAGCCAGCCCCAGACGTCGCGCGCGGAGTGCCCGGTGACGACGACGACCTCGCGCGCGGCGAGCTCGCGCTGTACGCGTGGGTGTACAAGATCGAGACGGGCGAGGTCTTCCAGTACGAGCACGACACCGGGCAGTTCGCCCTCATCGCCGAGACGGCGAGCGCGTCGCCGATCCCCGAGACGCGAAGGATGAGGCGCGCCATCTGAGCCGCACTTCGGGCCCGGAGGCGCCCTGCGCCCCGGAGCCCGAGCGCTCCCGG
>JAPKHB010000631.1 GCA_026647295.1 Planctomycetota bacterium
GCCGGCGTCCTCGGGGTCGCGACGTGCGACAAGGGGCTGCCGGCGGCGATGATGGCCCTCGCGGGCTCCTCCGACCGGCCCGGCGTCCTGGTCCCCGGCGGCGTCACGCTCCCCGCCGAGGGCGCCGAAGACCTCGGGACCGTGCAGTCGCTCGGCGCGCGCTTCGCGCACGGGCTCGTCTCTCTCGACGAGGCCGCGGAGCAGGCCTGCCGCGCGTGCGGCTCCCCCGGCGGCGGCTGCCAGTTCACCATCTTGATCCCGCCGGCCTGAGGCCGGGCCCGCCGGCCGCGGCGGGGGCACGGAGGAAACCATCAGCATGAAAACGAGCGACGTCATCAACCTGCTGCTCATCGAAGACGAGGAATTCGACGCACGGCGCGTGCGCAACACGCTGCGTCCCTTCGCCGAGCGCATTCACATTCGCGACGTGGTCGCCGACGGCCAGGAAGCCCTGACGCTGTTGCAGCGGGATAACGGCAAATATGACGTGGTGATCATGGATTTTCAGATCCCGGGCGCGATCATCGGCGAGAGTTTGATCCGGCGCATCAAAGAAATCGATGCCACGCTGCAGGTCATCATCGTCACCAAGATGACGATCAACGTCACCGACTTCGAGTTTGCCCACCGGCTGCAGGAGGCGGGCGCGATTTGGTATTGCACCAAATACCCCGGCGATATCGAAGCTTATATC
>JAPKHB010000632.1 GCA_026647295.1 Planctomycetota bacterium
CCATCGGCCGTTTGCGCCATTTGCACAAGCCGGACGGCTTCGGCCTCCGCGAGGACAGCGGCGTGTATGAAGGCGGTGAGATTTCGGTCTATTATGATCCGCTGATCTCCAAGCTCGTTGCCTGGGGCGCCACGCGCGCAGAGGCCATCAATCGCATGCGCCGGGCGCTGGCGGAGTATGAAATCGGCGGCGTCAAAACCACGATTCCCTTTTGCCTGTGGGTGATGCAACACCCCAAGTTTCGCGCCGGCGAATTCGACACCCACTTCGTGCAAAATGAATTCACCCCGGCCCTGCTGGCCGCGCACCGCGACGGCCGCCCCGCGGAGCGCGACCTAGCAACGGTGGCTGCGCTGGCCGCGGTGCTGAAACAAGAAACCAGCGCGGCCGTTGCCGTTCCCGCGCCGGGAAACAGCGCCTCGCCCGCGGCCAGCAATTGGAAACGCCGCGGCTGGCGGGAGCGCATGCAGCAGAGCTGAATGATTACGGCAGTGAGGAGGGAGAACCATCATGTCGCGGCGCAGCAGGAGAACGCAAAAAAAAGCCGGCGCCTCGCCCGGCACGTTGGTGTATGTCGGCGAGAAAAAAGTCGACCAGCCGGTGGTCACGCTGTTTGTCTACAACAATGAACGCTATCAGGAGCGGCGAGTCGAGCGTCTCGAGGAGGTTTATCCCTGCCGCACCAATCCCCCC
>JAPKHB010000633.1 GCA_026647295.1 Planctomycetota bacterium
CAGCAGCTCTCGGAGATGGAGGCGGCCGAGCAGATGCTGAACGAACTGCGTTCTCAGATGAATCGGCTCGACAACCTGCGCGAAGGCGTGTGCCGCGGGCCGGGCCGACGCGATGGTGACATGGACGAAAGCCAGATCGGCGAGCAAGGGCCGGAGTACGGCCTCGGCCGCGGGCGGCGGATCGGCGAGGAGAAGACCGCCTACAAGTCCGACCCGACCAAGGCCGCGGTGAAGCTGCGCGACGGCGAGGTGATCGCACGCATGCTGGTGGATGGCGCGGCGCCGCGCGGCGAGGTCGAGGCCGAGCACGTCGCGGCGGCGCAGGCCGAGGTCCGCGCCGCGGCCGACGCGGTCGAGCGCGGCCTCCATGCTCAGGCCGGCATCCGCGCACACCACCAGAAGATCCATGAAGTCGGGAAAGCCGGCGCGGTGCTCGTCGCGGCGGGCGGCGATGCGGCGGTCGAGATCGCCGAGCACGGCCTCCGCGTAGGCGGCGAGCGCCTCGCCGGCAAGTTCGGGCGCGTGCGCGTCGCCGCGCACCTCGCCCCGGGCGATGCGCGTCCCGTCCGGGCTCGCCACCAGGCCGCGCAGCGTGAGCACGCCGCCGGCGAGCGTCGCGTGCGCGGCCAGGGGGAGCGTGCAGCTCCCGCCGAGCGCGCGGCTCGCCGCGCGCTCGGCGCGCACGCAGGCCCC
>JAPKHB010000634.1 GCA_026647295.1 Planctomycetota bacterium
GTCGTCGCGACCACGCCCCCCGAAGCGCCACCACGGCAGCACGCGGCTCATCGACAGCACCTCGCCGCTCTGCATCGGCGCGTAGCCGGGCAGGGCGGCGAGGCGCTCCTGCCACGCGGCGGTACGCAGCAGCGCGAGCAGGGCGCGGGTGGCGTCGTGCTCCAGCGTGGACTTGAGGCAGGCGAGGAAGTAGGCCTCCTCGACCAGCGGCACGAAATCCAGCCCGCGGCTGCGCGCGCTCGCCGCCGAGGCGACGAAGCCCCGTGACCCGGTCGCGCGCAGGAGCCTCGGGTCCGCGGGACGGCACCGCGCCGCGCCCGGGGGCCCTTCGGAGCCGGGCCCCGTACGGGCACCGTCCGGGCGGGAGTGCGGAACCGAATCTTGGCGCGCGCCCCCTGCGCTCACGTCACTCGAATGATGCACCGGTGCCTGGCTCCGTACGGGCACTTTCGAGGAGGGCCGTGAGCGCACGCCGGTGGCCCAGGAGCGGTTCGGTGAGGTTGCCCAGGCGTTCCAGGATCGCCACCGCCAGCCACTCGCGCTCCACGAGCGAAAGGCGCCCCTCGGCCGCGAGCACGCGTCCGTACGCGAAGTCGAGCGTCCAGCGCGCCAGCCGCGGATCGAGGCGTTCGAGTCCGGCCCGGACCGCGGTGGCGTTGGCGCCGTAGACCTTGGCGAAGGTGGCGGCGCC
>JAPKHB010000635.1 GCA_026647295.1 Planctomycetota bacterium
GCCCTCGTTGCGAGGCGGTCGCTTGCAGCCTAGGGTCGGGCCCGGTGGCCGGGGATTACTTTTGCGTGCGTCCCGGCGCCGGGGCCGGCGCGTGATCCAGGCAGCGCCCGCGCGCCGGCCGTTCGCGAGCCTCGCGCCGCTCGTCGGCCCGCTCGAGGAGCACGCGAGCGACCGGCTGCCCGACGTCTCGGCGGCCGTCACGCGGCGCGTGGTCGAGGCGCTCGCGGCCGGCGCCGTGCTCGTCGCCGACGACGCGGAGCGCCTCGATCGCGCGTCGGCGGACGTGATCGCGGCGTGCCGAGGGGCCGGCGCCGTGGTGCGCGCGTGGACCGATCGCCCGCGCGAGGCCGCCCCGGCGGGCGCCGCGGCGGACGTGGTCCTCGGCGCCTTCGACGAGGGCGCCCTGCGATCGCTCTTCGCGGGGCAGGATCGCGTGCTCCACCTGCGCGAGGACGCGGCGAGGGCGCTCCGGGCGCGGACGGGCGGCCTCGCGGGGCGCGTCGCGCAGGAGGTGAACGCCTGGATCCGCGCCGGGCTCGCGCGGCGCGACGGAGATCGATTCGTGGTCGATCGAGGCGCGCTCGATCGTGGCCAGGTCCGGGCCGTAGACCTTGACCCCGAGCTGGGCGCGCACGCCGGTGGCGAGCATCTCGTTGCGGGTCTGGATCGGCATCCACCAGGTGTTGGGCAT
>JAPKHB010000636.1 GCA_026647295.1 Planctomycetota bacterium
GTCGATCTGCGCCAGGGCCTGATCTTTGTGCTTCATTCGAAGCAGAAGTGAGGCCAGGTTTGCACGCGCATGCCAGTTGTCCGGTTCAATTGCCAGGGCCTGTTCGTAGGTGCGCCGGGCGGCGCCGGCATCATCGAGCTTGCAAAACACGTTGCCCAGGTAGTAGCACGCCATGGCGTTGTTGGGCTCGAGGCGGATGGCAGTCTCCAGGCTGCGGCGGGCTTGCTGCAAGCGCTCCGGCGAATCATACTGCACCGCCCCTTCCTTGATGCGCGCCATGCGATAGTACACCAAACCCAGAAGGGTGTGGGAGGAGGCATCGGTGGCGTCCTGCCAAATGGCCTTGTTGAAGTATTCCGCGGCTTCCTCATCTGCCAACAACCACAAGTAGAGCATGCCGACGAAACGGGCGAGATCCGCCTTGGTGCGAAGGCAGCTGACGAATTCTTCCGCGAAGCGGTCGGCGTTGAATTTGGGATTGCCGATGGCCCGGGCGATGCCGTCAAAAAACACGGCATCAGGATTCTGGGGATCGCGCGCCACCGTTTGCCGGGCCAATAGGATGGCCGCTTCCTTCTCCTCACCCCAATACAGCCGCCAGATCTCCAGCAGCCGCGAATTAGTCGACACCGTGCTCCCACCGGCTTGCGCCCCGGCCACTGGGGGTGAAATGGCATGCAACGCCAC
>JAPKHB010000637.1 GCA_026647295.1 Planctomycetota bacterium
CCACCTCCTCGTGCTCCTCGTCCTCGCGGGCGCCATGGCTCCGGCGGTCGCGCGGGCGCACCCGCGGATCGCCACCGATGGCCTCTTCATCGGAGCGCGCCTCGAGCCGGGGGGCGCGCTCAGCCTCGCCTACGACCTGGACATCTATCTGACCGGTGATCGGGTGCTCTCGCTCGGGCCCGCCGCGTCCTTCTCCTTCACCTCGAGCCGCGCCACCGCCATGGTGGGCTCCGGCGGCGCGCCGGTCTCCAGCGTGCGCAGGCAGGACGCCAGGTACTCCTCGTCGGTCTCCTCCCGGAGCCCCTCGATGCGGAGGTCGGGGACGGCGTCGGGGATGGCCTCCTCGAGGCGCAGCACGAGCCCCTGGACGCCGAGCGGCATGGTCGCGCCGGGCTTCGAGAAGTCCGCCGTCTCCGGCTCCTTCCCGGGTCGGTGGACGACGAGGGTCCGGGCGATCCCGGGCCCCTCGACGATCCAGGTCTGGACCGGGGGCGCGAACTCGTAGCGGTAGGAGCAGAGGCCCGCGGGGCCGCTTCCCCACTTCATGGCCGCCTTCATGCCGGCGGGCGCGCCCTCGCCGCCGTGGCCGGAGGCGTTCCGCACCATGGACTCCCACTGGGACTGCAGGTCGGGATCGGCGTAGACGAGCATCTCGCCGGGGGCCGCGCCGGCGTCGAGGGCGTCCCC
>JAPKHB010000638.1 GCA_026647295.1 Planctomycetota bacterium
GCGTGCTCGGCGGTGCGCTTCACCGCGCGCACCTCGGTGACGAGCCAGCCGCTCTCGGCCACCAGGTACCGGCCGGGCTCGATCTCGAGCCGCACGTCGTGGCCGAGGCCGCGGGCCAGCCGCTCGCGCACGGCGTCCACGTCGCGCGCCTCGTGCCGCACCGCCCGCTGCCGTTCCCGGTGGTCTTCGCGCTCGGCCTGGGCGAGGAGCACTTCCCCGCCGGCGACGCGATCGTGGTCACCGCCGGCAGCGAGCCGGGCCTCTAGAGCCGCGTCGCCGCGAGCGCGCGATCGGCGATCGCGCGCAGCTCCGGCGGCGAGGCCCCGGCGCGGGCGAGGACGTGGACGGCGGTGACCGCGGCCGCCAGGAGCGCGGCGTCGGCCCCGGCGGCCGCCCCGCGATCGGCGAGGCAGCGGGTGAAGAAGCGCTCGACGGCGCGCAGGCTGGCCTGCACGGCGGCGCGCGCGCGCGGCGCGAGCAGCGGCGCCTCGAGCACGGGCAGCGCGGAGAGCAGCGCGTGCTCGTCGAGCTCGAGCGCGACGATCTTCGACTCCGGCGCGCCGCTCGCGCCGACGCGCCACGCGTCGTCTCCCGAGAGCTCCGCCGCGAGCTCCTCGAGCGGCGCCGACTCGCCCTCGGCGCAGCGCGCGCGCAGGAAGGCGCGCACGTCGACGGCGTCGAGCAGCC
>JAPKHB010000639.1 GCA_026647295.1 Planctomycetota bacterium
GGAGTCCTTCCACATAAGTATAGATCACCGGCACCAACACCAGCGTCAACAGAGTCGAGCTGATCAACGCGCCGATCACTACGATCGCCATGCTCTGCCGAATCTCCGAGCCGGCGCCCAACGCCAGGGCCAGCGGCGCCATGCCCAACACCATCGTGAGCGTGGTCATGAGAATCGGCCGCAGACGCGTCGGGCCGGCCTCCAGCAGGGCATCGCGCACGGACAAGCCGCGGCTGCGCTGCTCGTTGGTACGATCGACCAGCAAGATTGCGTTCTTGGTTACCAGGCCCATGGAAAGCAGGATGCCGATCATCGAGAACATGTTCAATGTCTGGCCGGTGAGCGCCAGCGCGCCCAAGCCGCCGACCAATGCCACCGGAATCGAGAACATGATGGTGAAGGGGTGGGCGTAGCTTTCGAACAGCGCCACCATGATCATGTACACGAACAGGGCGGCAAAAGTGATGGCGATCATCATGTCGCGAAACATGTCCTGCATGTTTTGCACGTCGCCGGCATAAGCGACAGTCACCCCGGCCGGCAGGGCGATCGCGGCGCCGCGCCGTTGGATTTCCTGGGTGATCTGGCCGAGCGGCACCGTGCCGGAAAGATTGGAGGAAACGGTGATCAAACGCTCCCGGTCTTTGCGGCTGATCATGGTCGGCCCCTTGCCGTAGTACACCTC
>JAPKHB010000064.1 GCA_026647295.1 Planctomycetota bacterium
GGGTGGGGCAGGCCGGCGGCCCGTCGCACGTCCGAACGCGGTTCGGGGATGGCGACCCCGAGGCGCCCCCCGAGCCAGCCCAGCACGGCCACCTCGCGCCGAAGGCGCTCCTCTTCAGCCCGCCGCCGGGGCACGCGGGCGACCTGCTCCGGGCCGACCGCGTAGACGTCGAAGTCCCACCCGGCCCCGAGGAAGGCGAGCGGCCCGCCCGCGGCGGGGCCCAGGGCCCCCGCGAGGGCGCGGGCGACCTGGCCCGTGGAGAGCCCGTGGTCCCGTTCCCAAGGCGGATGGTCCATCGCCGGCAATCTACCTCCCGGTACCCTCGCGGCACGCCGCCCCCGGAGGCCGACCCGAGATGATCCGCGTGCGCAGCCTCCGCGAGGGGGGCATCCAACTCGGCGAGGGCGTGGCCGCCCTGCGCGAGGCCGTGGCCAACGACCAGCCCGACTGGATCTCGGTCACCGAACCCGACGCCGCCGAGGTCGAGGCCCTGTGCGAGGTGCTCGGCCTGCACGAACTGGCCGTGCGCGACGCCCTGGCGGTCGGCTCCCCGCCCAAGATCGCCGACTTCGGCGCCCACCTCTTCTTCATCGTGCACACGCCGGTGGCCAAGGCCTTCGACCAGACCCGCAAGATCGCCGTGTTCCTGGCGCCGCACTGGATTGCGACCGTCCAGCGCACCCGGTCGGACGCCATGGACGAGATCGCCCGGCGCGTGGAACTCGACCCCGGCTACCTGCTGGCCACGCCGAGCGCGCTGGCGCACGTCGTGATCGACCACATGACCGGGGGCTTCGAGGACCTCACCGCCGGCATCCTGGACGAGATCGCCCAGCTCGAGGAGGCCGTGCTGGCCGGACCGGACGGGGGGAACATGCAGGCCCTGCTCGCCCTGCGCCGCCGGGTGATGGGCCTATTGCGCGTGACGCGGAGCCAGCGCGACGTGTGCGCGTCGTTGTGCCGGGCCACCCACCCCGCGATCCCGCACGAGGTGCTGCCGTATCTGCGCGACGTGTACGACCACGTCCTGCGGCTACACGACATGCTGGAGGTCGCGCGCGACAGCCTGGCCATCACGCGTGACGCCTACCTCACCGTGGTCAACAACCGCTTGAGCGAGGTCATGCGCACGCTCACGGTGATCGCGACGATCATGCTGCCGTTGAGCCTGCTGGCCGGCGTCTACGGCATGAACTTCGGGTGGATGCCCCTGCTGGACCACCCGCTGGGCTTCTGGTTCGCGCTCGGGGGGATGGGGCTGATCGCGGCCGGCATGCTCTGGTGGTTCCGCCGCCGGCATTGGGTCTAGCCGGGCCGCGCGGGCCGGGCCGCCTCACACGCCGACGATGCGGCGCAGGAGCCGCGGGCGGGGCTCCGCCATGCCCAGGCGGAACCCGTCGGGCAGCGTGCGGGGATCGACGTGGGTGCCGAAGAGGCGGTCCCAGACGGTGAAGATGAAGCCGAGGTTCTTGCGGCTGTTGGCGTCGGCAGAGTGGTGCACGCGGTGGTAGTCGGGCGTGACCAGAAGCGCTTCCAGGGGGCCCAGGCGCACCCGGACGTTGGAGTGCACCCACAGGTTCACGACGACGCCCGTGCCCAGGGCCACCGCCGCCTCCCCCGGCGTGAAGCGCAGGAGGTAGCCTGCGATCAGCACTTGCGGCCCGGCGAAGAAGAGGAGGTGCAGCACGCTCGTGCGCGATCCCGAGAGCCAGTAGAGGTGCTCGGTGGTGTGGTGGAAGGCGTGGGTGCGGAACAGGAGGTCCGAGGCGTGCATGGCCCGGTGTACCCAATAGAGGCAGAAGTCCCCGGCGGCCAGGCCGAGCAGCACCTTGAGGGCCGAGGGCGCCTCGTGCAGCGGGGCGATCGGCGAGAAGGCGGCCGCGACCTCGAGGGCGTCCAGCCCTCCGGTGAGCAGGGTCTTCCAGACCTGCGAGAACACGACCACGATCGCAAGCGCCGCCAGGTCCAGGCGCAGGGTCGGCCGGCGCCGGTGCGGTCGGGCCGGCCGCAGCCGTTCCCACAGGTCGAAGACGGCGACGGCCGCGACCAGCACGACCGCCTCCCACAGAACCGTTGTGCCCCACATCGAGGACCCTCGCGTCGGCCGGTGCCCAGCCCCCGGACGCAGGGCGCGATGGTACAATCCGCGCCCGGACCCCCTCAAGCGCCGGCCGCGAGCCGGCGCGCCCCGGCCGGGGCGCGCCGCGACGGGGCCGGGAGGCGGCCGTACCCCTCGGAGGACCCTCCTTGCTGCGCACGATCTTCCTGCTCACGCTGCTCACGCTGCTGATGGTCGCCGTCGGCGGGCTCGTCGGCGGCCGGGCCGGGATGCTGGTCGCCTTCGGCCTCGGGCTCGCCCTGAACTTCGTGAACTACTGGTTCTCGGGTTCGATCGTGCTCAAGCTCTACGGCGCCCGGGTCCTGGGCCCGGGGGAACTCGAGTGGATCCAGGAGGACGTGCGGGGGCTTACCCAGCGGGCCGGGCTCCCCATGCCCAAGGTGGCCTTCATCGACAAGCCCGGGCCCAACGCGTTCGCCACGGGCCGCAATCCGGATCACGCCGTGGTGGCCGTGACGCGCGGCCTGCTCGAGGTGTGCGACCGGCGCCAGGTCCGCGCCGTGCTGGCCCACGAACTCGGGCACGTGCAGAACCGCGACATGCTCACCATGACGCTGGTCGCGGGCGCGGTCTCCGCGATCGGGTTCCTCTCCATGATGGCCCGGTGGGGGGCCATCTTCGGCGGCGGCCGCGACGACGACCGCGGTCCGTCCGCGGTGGTCATGCTGGTGGTCTCGCTGCTGGCACCCTTGATGGCCGTGCTGGTGCAGATGGCCATCAGCCGCGCGCGCGAGTACGAAGCGGACCGACGGGGGGGCGAGATCTCGGGCGACCCGTTGGCGCTCGCCGACGCCCTGGAGAGCCTGCACCGCTCGATCCCGGGCCGGCCCGCGCTCAGCGCCAGCGGGGCGACCGCGCACATGATGATCGCGAGCCCCTTCTTCGGGACCCAGCTCGGCCGGCTGTTCAGCACGCACCCCGACCCCGGCGAGCGCATCCGCCGCCTGCGGGCGATGGCCGCAGGCCGGTGATCCGCGCGGGAGCGCGGAGCCGGGTTCCAGGGCGCGTCCGCAGTCTTCAGTCCCCTCGAATGATGCACCGGAGCCTGGCTCCGTACGGTCAATCGAGCAGGCGCGAGCCCCGGTACGAGCCCATGGGCCCGGCGTCGTTGTTGGTGTCGGTGAAGGCGACGCAGAAGGTCGCGCCCCCGTCCCCGAAGAGGAAGGTCACCTCGGCGGAGTAGTCCGGGTCCCCGTTCTTGGGCACCAGCGTGATGTCGAGGCGGTTGCCCACGAGGGTCCCCTGGCCGATCAGGTCGCGATCGTTGGCGTTCTCGTAGGTGGTCCCGGTGACGTTCACGTCGGCGCTGGACTGGGTGAAGCTGATCGTGCCGCGCAGGGTGTAGGGCCCCACGAGGCCCTGGCCGTACTCGAAGGTGCCGGCGACGTTCACCGCCGTCAGCGGCGAGTCGACCGGGCAGGCGTCGCCGCCCCCCGATCCGCCGGATCCGCAGCCCGCGACGAACAAGGCCCCCCCGAGGGTCGCGGCGCCCAGCAGCAGGCCGGCCAGGAGGGGGAGCACGGGGAGGCGGGGGCGGGCGGTGTCCATGGCTCCGGACGATAGCAGCCCGGTGTCGCCTGCAAAGCGACCCG
The DNA here is from genome assembly GCA_026647295.1 of Planctomycetota bacterium. GTDB lineage: Bacteria > Planctomycetota > PLA2 > PLA2 > JAEUHO01 > JAPKHB01. The sequence continues at coordinate 3,712 of JAPKHB010000064.1, forward strand.
TTGGGGCGCGGTCGGGCCCGGGGGCGGTACCATCGGGGCGATGGGACCCCACGCCCGTCTCGGCGGCCTGCTTTGCGCCCTCACCCTGGCGGGCCTGGCCATCGGGGGCGCGCCGGCGGCGCGCGCCGGGGAGCCCGGCCCCCAGGCGCGCGCGCACGTGGTCGCCCTGCGCGCGGACCTCGAGGCCCAGGCGCGGGCCCCCGCCGACGCCGGGGTGGACGGCGTGCTCGCAACGGCCCATCGGCAGGTCGTGCGCCCGCGGCTTGGGCGGCTGCGCACGGCGCTCAAGGACCTGGACCGCGACGGGATCTGGGTGGGGGCGCCCGCCGGGCCGGGCGGCCCCGGCCCCAAGGCGCCGGCACCGTCCGACGCCCCGGAGGCCCCGGACGTTCCCGATGCTCCCGCCGCTCCCGTCGAGCCCGACGCCCCCGACGCCCCCGGGCCGCAGTGGCTGCGCCCGGACCAGTGGACGGGGGCCGTGCACAAGGCCGCCAGCGCCTACACGGAGATGGCGCAGATCGTGCGTGGCTATCGGCGCTACACGGTGGGCGGGGAGCGGCTCGAGCGCGAGTGGCTGCGGGCCAACCCCGAGCCGCTCCTCTACGGCCCCACGCCGGCGGGGGCGCAGGCCGCGCGCGTGGAGGGCCTCATCCGCTGGTACGTGCTCCACGGCAAGCCGATCCCGACGGTGCTGCTGCACGAACTGGAGCGCTGGCGCGCGTTGGACGTCGAACAGCGCATCCAACGCGAGGCGGACCACCGCGCCTGGCTCGAGCGCCGGCGCCTGGCGCGCGAGGAGATCGCCCAGACCGTCGCCCGCACGCGCGCCGCCCTCGAAGGCGCCGCCGCGGCCTGGCAGGCGCGCATGGACCGGGTCCGGGCCTTCGTCGCCGACGCGCAGGTGGCCGAGGAGGGGCGCCTCGAGGGGCTCCTGCCGCCGGAGGAGGCGGCGCGCGCCCCCCTGCTGGCCGTGCTGGGCGAGATGGCGGCGGGGCGCACCCTGGCGCTGGCGGCCCCGGAGGAGCCCGTCCCCGCCTGGGCCACGCGCGTGCGCCAGGGCTGGCTGGCGCCGCGGGCGCGGCTGCTGGCGCTCCTGGCGCGCGCGGGCCCGGCGGCGCCGCCGGCCGCGGACTGACCGCGCCCCGGCGGGGGGATCAGGCCGGCGGGCGCGCCGGGCTTCGGCGCGGGAGCGGGTTGAGGTCGCGCACGATCCCCAGGCGTTCGAGCAGCAGCAGGCCGTACCAGGTCAGGTCCACCTCCCACCACCGGTGGCCCTGGCGCACCGCGCCGGGGGCGTGGTGGTGGTTGTTGTGCCAACCCTCGCCCAGCGTGAGCAGCGCGAGGACGGGGTTGTTGCGGCTGTCGTCGTGGGTGTCGTAGCGCCGGGAGCCCCAGCGATGGGCCAGCGAGTTGATGGTGAAGGTGCCGTGCAGCAGGACCGTCGTGGAGATGAAGAAGCCCCACACGAGCATCTGCGGGCCCGAGGTCGAAAGCCCGGGCGCCAGCCGGGCCAGCGCCGCCCCGAGCCCGTAGGTGCCCGCGGCGAAGAGCAGCGGGACCAGGACGCAGAAGCGGTCCAGGAAGCGCAGCTCCGGGAAGCGCACGAGGTCGGGGACGGCGTCCCGGTGGGTGGGGAAGTTGCGCCGGGCGGTCACCCAACCGATGTGGCTCCACAGGAAGCCGTGGACCACCGGCGAGTGGGCGTCCTCGGCCTGGTCGGAGTAGCGGTGGTGGCGCCGGTGGTGGGCGGCCCACCACAGCGGACCGCGTTGCACGGCCGTGTTGCCCCACACGGCGAAGCAGAACTGCCAGAAGCGGGAGGTCTTGAAGGCGCGGTGCGAGAAGTAGCGGTGGTAGAAGGCCGTGAGGCCGAACATGCGCCCGGCGTACAGGCCGACGGCCACCCCGACCGCCACGGGGCTCGTGCCCACGAGCAGGACGCCCAGACACCCGAGGTGGAGCACCACGAAGGGCAGGATGCGCGGCCACTCCACGGCCAGCGGGGCCGACAGGTCGGCGGCGGCGTCCCCCGCGTCGCCGTCCACCCAGCGCCGAAGCAGGCCGAGCAGCCGTCGGCCCGGGCCCCCCGCGGCGCGCGGCCGGCCGGCGCCGGGTCCGCCCCCCGGGGCGAGCGCCGCCGGGCCCACGGGCGCGGGGGGCGGCAGGGGCGCCGGCAGGGTGCTGCGCGCGTCGGGCATGCGGGGCTCCCGGGAGGGTTCGGGGCGCGGGCGGCCGCCGGTCAGGGGTTGAGGATGTGGATCGCCTTCTGGTGGACGGCCTCGGCGGCCTCCATCAGCGACTCGGGCCAGGTCGGGTGCGCGTGCACGGTGAGGGCCACGTCCTCGGCGGTCGCCCCCATCTCGATGGCGAGCGTGGCCTCGGCGATCAGGTCCGAGGCCTGGTAGCCGACGGCCGCGACCCCCAGCAGTTCGTCCGTCTCGGCGTCGGCGATCATCTTGACGAAGCCTTCCAAAGCCCCGACGGAGAGGGCGCGCCCGAGCGCGGTGAAGGGGAACTTCCCCACCTTGACCGCCCGCCCCGAGGCCCGGGCCTCGGGCTCCTGGAGGCCCACCGTGGCGATCTCCGGGTGCGTGAACACCGCCGAGGGCATGGCCCGCACGTCGTAGGCGCTCGGGCGCCCGGCGGCGTGTTCGGCGGCGACGATCCCCTCCTTGGAGGCCTTGTGCGCGAGCCAGGGCAGCCCGGCCACGTCGCCGATGGCGTAGATGTGGGGGACGTTGGTCTGGCGGTGCGCGTTCACGGGGAAGTGGCGGGTGGCGTCGACCTCGAGCCCGGCCCGCTCGGCCCCCAGGCGGTCGGAGTTCGGGCGAAAGCCCACGGCCACCAGGATCACCTCGGACGCCAGGCGCAGTTCCTTGCCCTTCTTGTCCTTGGCCAGGAGCACCTGCCCGTCGCCGTCGCGCGAAAGGCCCGTGGCCTGGGTCTCCTTGTGCACCGTCCCGCCGGCCTTCTTGATCTCGCGTTCGACGACCTTGACCAACTCCGGGTCCGTCCCGGGCAGGAGGTCGGCCGTGAGCTCGACCACCGTGAGGCGCGATCCGAGGCGCTGGAACACGGTGCCGAGTTCGAGCCCGATCACCCCGCCGCCCACCACCGTGAACGTGGCGGGCACCTGCTCGAGCGCCAGGGCCCCGCGGTAGTCCACCACGCCGGGCCCGAGCGGGAGGAAGGGCAGGTGGGCGGCGCGTGCGCCGGTCGCCACGATGCACTTGTCGAAGGTGAGCGTGCGCTCGGGGGCGTCCTTGGCCCGCACGACCAGGCTCCGGGGCGAGGCGAATTCGGCGTGGCCGTGGACCACGGTCACGCCGTTCTTGTTGAGCAGGAAGCCGACGCCGGTGGTGAGCCGGTTGACGATGCCGTTCTTCCACTCCTGGAGCTTTCGCCCGTCCACCTGGACGGGGCCGACCGTGAGGCCCATGGCGTCCACGTGGCGCAGCTTCTCCACCAGGCCCGAAGCGTAGATCAGGCTCTTGGAGGGGATGCAGCCCACGTTGAGGCACACGCCGCCGATCTTGTCCTCCTCGACCACCGCGGTCTTGAGGCCGAGTTGTCCGGCGCGGATGGCGGCCACGTAGCCGCCGGGGCCGGCGCCGATGACGATCAGGTCGAAGTGCGAGGGTTCGGACATGGGGGGCTCCCGGGGGGCGGCGCGGGGCGGGTTACACGGGTTCGTCCCGCTCCAGGCGGCGTTGCTGGTCGGCAAGGAGGCGCGGCGCAACGGCCCACACGTCCTCGAACAGGGTCGCGGGGGCGACCGGCTCGGCCGCCTCCACGCGCGCGATCGTCTCGGAGATGCGCTGGCCCGCGGCGGCGAGGAACTCCTCCTCGCGCCCGTCGTCCCACTCCTTGCGGGCCACGAGCCAGGCCCGGTGCCGCAGCAGCGGGTCGCGGGCCTCCCAGCGGCGGGCCTCCGTCTCGTCGCGGTAGCGCGTGGGGTCGTCCGAGGAGGAGTGCCCGCCCAGCCGGTAGGTGAGGCACTCGATGAAGGTCGGCCCCTCTCCGCGGCGCGCGCGCTCGGCCGCGGCCCGCGTGGCCACGTAGCAGGCCAGGACGTCGTTGCCGTCCACGCGGAGGCCCGGCAGGCCGTAGGCCGCGGCCTTGACCGCGAGCGTCGTGCTGGCCGTCTGGCGCTCCAGGGGAACCGAGATCGCCCACTGGTTGTTCTGGCACACGAAGACGACGGGCGCCTTCCACACGCCCGCGAAGTTCAGGCCCGCGTGGAAGTCGTTCTCGGAGGTCGCCCCGTCGCCGAGGTAGGCGGCCACCACGCCGCCGGCCGCGCCGCGTACCTGCATGGCGCGGGCCGCGCCCACGGCCTGCGTGACCTGGGTTGCGATGGGCGAGGAGAGCGAGACGAAGCGGGTGCGCGCGTCGCTGTAGTGGCAGGGCATCTGCCGGCCCTTGGTCGGGTCGGCCGCGTTGCCAAAGCACTGGGCCACGTAGTGGGCGAGGTCCATCCCGCGCCACAGCGCCACCGCCCCCTCGCGCAGGGCCGGGAACACCCAGTCCCCCGGGTCGAACGCGGCGCCGCTGCCCAGCGCGGCGCCCTCCTGGCCGCGCGCCGTGCCGTAGAAGCCGATGCGGCCCTGGCGCTGGAGGTTGAGCATGCGCTGGTCCAGCGCGCGCTGGAAGAGCATGGCCTCGAGCAGGCGCACGGCGAGCCCCGCGGGCAACGTCGGCACCGGGTGCACCTCGGCCCCCGTCTCGTCCACGAGGCGAAACAGCCCCTCCGGGCCCACCGCGTAGGGGTCGGGGGCCGGGCCGGCGCGCCGGGGGCCGGGTCGCGGGCGGCGGGCCGCGGCCTGGGGCGCGCGGGGGCGCGGGGCCCCGGCACGCCGGGGCGGCTTGCGTGCGGCCATGGCGGGCTACCCCTCGAGGAGCATCAGGGCGGGCGTCTCGAGCAGGCGGATCACCTCGTTGAGGAAGTGGGCCGCCGTGGCGCCGTCCACGATGCGGTGGTCGAGCGTGATGCTCAAGTTCGCCATCTTGCGCACGACGATCTGCCCGTCGCGCACGACGGGGCGGTCGGCGATCTTGTAGACGCCCAGGATGCCCACCTCGGGGTAGTTCAGGATGGGGGTCGCGTGGATCCCGCCGATGCTGCCGGCGCTGGTGATGGTGAAGGTGCTTCCCTTGAGGTCCTCGACCGCGATCTTGCGCGCGCGCGCGGCGTCGGTGAGGCGCTGGAGTTCCGCGGCGATCCCGAGCACCGAACGCCGGTCGACGTGCTTGACCACCGGCACGGTGAGGCCGTCGTCCGTGTCGGTGGCGATGCCGATGTGGTACTCCTTGCGGATGACGTAGCGCTGGTTGGCGTCGTCCACCAGCGCGTTGATGCCCGGGTACTTGCGGAAGGCGGCGACCAGCGCCTTCATGATGAAGGGGAGGTACGTGAGCTTGACCCCGTGGGCCTCGACCTGTGGCTTGGCGCGCCGGCGCAGTTCGACCAGTTCGGTCATGTCGCACTCGTCCACGAAGGTGAAGTGCGGGGCGAAGTGCTTGGACCGGACCATCTGCTCGGCGATCTTTCCGCGCAGGCCGCGCAGGGGGACCACCTCGTCGGCCTCGGTGGTGCCCACGGGCACGGGGGCGGGCGCGGCCGCCGGGCGCGGGGCCGCGGGCCGGGGGGCGGCCGGCGCCGGCGCGACCGCGAGATCGCCACCTGGTACCGGGACGCCATCGCCCACCTGTGCCCGGAGCGCTCCGACCTGCTGCGGCGCTTTCGGGCGCTGACCGACGGGCAGACGGGGCGCCCGCGACGCGCCGCCCTCCTCCTCGCCCTCCTGGCCCTCCTCGCCGGGGCCGGGCTCGCCTGGTGGCCCCGGAGCAGCCGCGCGCTGCTCGAGGACGCCCGGGCGGCGATCGAGGACGGCCGGGCCGCGGACGCCCAGCACCTGCTCGCGACGCTGATCGAGCGCCACGCCGACGCGCCCGAGATCGAGGAGGCCTACCAACTCCAGGCCGTGTTGGCCGGGACCGCGGCCGGGGCGGGCGGCGCGCGCGCGGCGCCCGACCCGGCCCTGCGCGAACGCGTGGAGGAACTCACCCAGCGCGTGGGGGCCGCGCTCGCGGCCGGCCCGCCGGCGGAGGCGCTGGCCGCCCTCGGCCCCCTGGCCGCGCTCCTGGAGAGCAGCGCCGGCGCGGCGCTGCGCGCCACGACGCTGGCGCGCCTCGCGCCCGTCTTCGAACCGTGGCTCGCCCGCACGCTGCGTGAGCAGCGCGAGGCGGTGGACGTGCTGGCGCGATTGCCCGACGCGCCGCGCACCGCGGGGCGCGACCCCGCCCCGCTGCGCGAACTCCTCGACCGCAGCGAGCGGTTGCCCGGGCCCCAGGCCTTCGAGGAGACGCGCGCGGTCCTCGAGGCGCTGCGGCGCTATGCGCGCCTCAAGCCCGGCAAGGAGGCGTTCAAGGGCCTGCGCGAGGTCGAGTCGCTCCAAGGCTCGCTCGGCCGCCTGCTGCGGGGCGCCGGGGACGCGCTCACCGCGGCCCGGGTGCACCTCAAGCGCCTCGAGATCGAGGAGGCCGAGGCGGCCTGCCGCCAGGAGGGGCCGCGCCTGCTCGTCGCCGGCCAACTCGCCGAGGCCGACGCGCTGTACGCGCGCCTGGGCGAGTTGCTGCTGTGGTTGGAGGAGCGTTCCGACTACGCCGGCCTGCTGGAGGAGGCGCGGCGGCGCCAGCTCCCGGACCTGGTGAAGGAGCGCCGGGGCGTGGTCCAGGCCGTCCAGGCGGGGCTGGAGAGCGCCCGCGCGGCCGAGGCCGCCGGCGACCTGGCCGCGGCCGCCCGCGCGTACGGGGCGCTGGTGCAGCGCTTCTGGTCGATCCGTCTGGAGAACGTCTTCACCGTGCCGCTCGAGGTGCGCGTCACCCCGCCCGGAGCGGCCGTGCGCTTCAACGGCCAGCCGGCCGGCGCCGCCCCGCTGCTCCTGCGCTACCCATGGAACACGCAGAGCACGCTCACCGTGACCGCCGAGGGCTACGAGCCGCTCACCCACCTCGTCGTGCCCCGCGAGCAGGAGCCGGTCTGGCGCGTCGACCTGCGCCTTCGGCCCAAGGCGCGCTGGGTGCTGCCCCAGGCCGGCACCCTGCACGCCGAACCGATCCGCGAGGGCGCCGAGGTGCTCGCCGTCGAGCGCAACGGGCGCGTCTCGCTCTATTCGGCCACCGACGGCGCCCTGCGCTGGAGCCGCCACTTCCGCTCGCTCGAAGGCGTGCGCACCCGCCCGGCGATGGACGCCCGCCGCGTCTACCTCGCGCTGCTGGACGGGACGCTGCTGGTGCTGGACCGCCGGAGCGGCGAGCCCCGCGCCCAGTGGCAGGGCCAGCGCCCCGTGGAGGCCCTGGCCCTGTGGGACGGCCGGGCGGCCGTGGGCACGCTGGACGGCGCGCTGCAGCTCTTCGACGAGGCGGCCGGCCCCGTGCTGCTCGCGCTCGGCGAGAAGGTCAGTGCCGGGGCGCTGGCCGCGCACGGGCGCTTCTGGGTGGGCACCACCGGGGGGCGGCTGGTCGGCGTGCACCCGCGCACCCACGAGCGCGTGGAGGTGCGGGTGAGCGCGCGCAGCTTCCCGGTCGTCGGCCTGTGCGCCGACGCCGACGGCCTGATCGCCGTGGCCGGAGACGGCACGCTCCAGCGCCTGGGCCCCGCGGGCGAGGTGCGCTGGGCCAAGGAGGCGATCGGCGACATCGCCGGCGACCCGGCGCGCTGCGGGGACCGCGTCGCGGTGTGCGACCGGCGCGGCCGGCTGCTGTGCTTCGGGGTCCGCGACGGGCGCCCCGCGGGGGCCTTCGAACTCGGCGCGGCCCCGGTCGGGGGGCTGCGCTCGGCCCACGGGCTGCTGGTGGCGGCGCTTGCCGACGGCCGGTTGTGGATCCAGCACCCCGAGGAGCCCGCGCCGCGCTGCGACGCACCGCTGGAGGCCCCGGCGCTGGGCGCGCCCGGGCTCTCCGTTGACCGGGGCCTCCTGGTCGCGGGCGCCGACGGCCGCCTGGCGCTCCTCGAACTCCCGGACCTCCCGGTCCGGGACTGACGCCGGCGGCTAGGGAAGCACCTCGAGCAGCACCAGGAGCACCTGGCGTTCGCGGGTGGCGAAGTGGATCAGGCGCGGCTCGGCCTCGCCCCCCAACGCCACCGCCACCTCGCGCTCGAACGGGACGGCCGCCCCACCGAGGACCGGGAGGCTGACCCGCCGTTCGGGCTCCCCGGTCGTGCGCAGGGGGTCGGGGCTCCACACGCGCAGCAGCGGGTCGCGCAGGACCAACTCGAGCGTGCCGGCGTCCGCGTCCGCCCAACTCTGCGTGCCGGCCACCGCCACCTTGAGCACCTCGCCCACGCGGCGCGCCCCCAGCGTGCCGTTCCAGCCCGAGAAGGCGGCGGCGCTGACCGGGTGGTAGCCGGCGCAGTTCTGGGCGATCTCGACGTCCAGGTCCTGGAGCCCGGGCTCGCAGCGCCCGAGCCGCACGCCGCTTTCGGCTCCCCCCACCATCAGGGGGAGGCGGATCCGGGCGCGCACCAGCGCCCCGGCCTCCTCCAGGGCCGTGCGCTCGGCGCGGCCCAGCCCGGCGCCAAGGCCCATGCGCCCGGCGAGCCAAAGGGCCCGCACGGCGGGTTCCTCGGCCTCGATCCAGGTCAGCCGCGCCTCGCGGGCGAGCAACGTGCGCTCGTCGGCCGCCAGGCCCTCGCGCGCCTTGCGGCGCGCCTCGTCGGAGCCCGCCACCAGGGCGAGTTCGCCCCCGTCGGCGAGCGCGACATCCTCGATGCCCGTGCCCGGCGCCGCCTCCTCCGCCTCCCGCAGCCGGTTCCACCCCTCGATCAGGCGTTCGCCGCTGGGAGAGCGCCCCTCGAAGTCGAGCGCGGCTGCGAGCGCGCCGGTGCGCAGCGCCTCGACGCCGCCCCGCGCCCCCGGCGCCGCGGCCCCGGGCGCCGCGCGCAGGACGAGGCGCAGCCGCACGCCCTCCACCTCCCAGGCCAGTTCGCGCACGGCCTCGCCCGCGCGGGGGAGCACGAGCGGCGCGAACGTCCGCGCCACGGCCGTGCGCATGAAGGTGGCCACGCCGAGCCCGCCGGCCTCGGGCACGTTGCGCACGGCGCCCAGGTCGCGACGCAGTTGCTCGCGGTGCACGAGATTCCCGGCCCACACCTCCACGAGGTCGACGGTCTCGCCCGGGTGGTAGCGCAGATACAGTTCGTGGCCCTCCACCAGGGGGATCACGCGCGGGTCGCTGATCGTCGCGCCTTCGGCGACCTCGATGTCCCAGAGCGGCGTGCAGGGAACCTCCTCCTTCTGCAAGTAGAGGCGCGTCCAGCGGCCGGGCCACAGGTGGGCCTCGCCCAGCGCCCGCAGGCCCAGCGGCTCGTCCGCGCCGGTCCCGAACCACAACTCGGTCGTCACGCGGCGGCGCGGGGCCAGGGTGGCCAGCGCCCAGGGCACCAGCGCCTCGGCGGCGGCCACGTCGGCCGGGGGTCCCTGGAGGGCGAGGGAGCGGTCCTCATCGAGGTACACCGAGAGGTCGCCCCGCTCGCGGACCTCCTGTGGCAGGGCCCGAAGGATGGTTTCGATGAGGAGGTCAGGGCTCGCCCCGTGGCGCAGCAGGGGCGGGTCGGAGAACGGAAGCCACGTCGCGTTCTCGTGCCCCCAGTCGACGTTCCACGCCGCGGCCTCGCCAAAGCCCGCCCCGCCCCCTCCAAGGTCGCTGGGCACGGCCAGGTTGGGCCCCGCGGGCGCCGGATCCGCGGCCAGGTCGCCAAGGTCCAGGCGCCGGCGCACGGGCTCGGCCACCGCGTCGTCGGGGTTGGCCTGGACGGCGGCGGGCCAGAGCGTGGCCGCACACAGGAGCAGCAGGCAGAACGGGGTCCGGGGGGGCATGGGAACCTCCTTCGCGCGCGGAGCGCGGTTCAGGTGCGCGAACGCGGGCCTTCGGGGCCCCCGCCGCGGGCCAGGCCAGGGGGCAACGGCGGCTCGGGGTCGGGGGCGACGGTCCCCGGTTCGCCGAGCAGGGCGCGCACCGGGCGACCGTGCGGCCCCTCGCGCAGCGTCTCGAGCGCGGCCCGCGCGGCCGCGTCCCCGGCCCGGGCGCGCACGCCCAGCGCCTGGACGGCGTCGGCCCGCGCCGCGCCACCGGCGGCGGCGATCGCCGCGAGCCAGGTCGCCGACGCTGGGTCGCGGCGCGGGCCGAGCAGGGCCACGGCGCGCGGGGCCCAGCGCGGCTCGCGGGCGATCGCCTCCCAGAGCGCGCCGTGCGCGCCCGGGTGCGCGGCCAGGAGGCGCAGGGCGGCGGCGGTGTCGCGCCACGAGCGGCGCGCCTGGGCG
>JAPKHB010000640.1 GCA_026647295.1 Planctomycetota bacterium
GCGCGGTGCGAGCTTTGCCGTTAGATAACATCCGATGAAGCTAAAAACGGCGCGATAACCGAGAACAATCAGAATAAGTCCGGTTCCAACAAAGAGATTGCCTTTGGGCAGCACCCCCGCGCCTTCAAGAATAGTGTCGGTTGCGGTATGTGTAATGATGATGAAGACAAGTCCAGCGAGGACAGCCCCGATACTTTTGATCAGCGTTTTGTTCATGGTTCATTCTCCGTTGTGTGCTCTCTACTTCTCCGCCAGCTCTTTGAGTTTTTGCAGCGCCTTCGGCCACATATCTTTGAACATCTCCTCGAACTCGCCGCCCGAAGAGTCGATATCCACCAGCACCTCGGTTTTGCCGTCTTTCTCTTTGAACGTGTAGTTCTCGTGCGCGCCGGCCCACGCCTTTACGGCCTCGCTGGTCGTGTCTTCATTGCCATCTTGCACCATGCCGAGATGCTCGATCGAGATGTACTCATGCAAGCGGTTTTCTTTGATACGGCTCACCATGCCTCCCAATTTGCCCGTGTTCGGATCCGGTCCGAGAAAAAGGATTTTGCTCCCTTTGCTCCAATCGCCGACGTAGTGTGAGCCGGGTGTGAACGCCTCGGTCCACACGCGATAGGTTTTGTCGTCGAGCATCGTGCTCCACACCTTGGCTTTTCCGAGGTCGGCGTGGGCGTGATCGGC
>JAPKHB010000641.1 GCA_026647295.1 Planctomycetota bacterium
GCTGGCGCCAAGCGGCGGCGCCGCCGCCCGTGCTCGGCGAGGGCATCGTCGTGGCCGTCGCGCCCACCTCGGCCCGCATCTGGATCTTCTCGTCGGCCGACGCGGTCGAAGCCGGCGACCTCGCCGCGCTGCACCGCGTCCCGACCGTCGTGTCGCCCGAACGCCTCGCCAGCGCCCGTTGAGAGCTCCCCGAGCGAGCTCTCCCGGCCCAACGGCGCTCCTTCGAACGCCACCGCGGCGCGGCCCCGCGCGGCGGGATCGGCGAGCCGGAGGACAGCCGCGAGGAGCGCCTCGGCGTCCTGCAGGCCCACCCCGACCTTGCCGGCCGCCTCGCCGCCGCCCGGCGGCTGAGCGAGGCCTCGGCGGCCGAGCAGGCGGCGGCCCGGGGCTGGACGGTGGCGGCGGCGACGGTCGATCACGGGCTGCGCCGCGATTCGGCCCGCGAGGCGGCGGCGGTGGCGGCCGCGGCGTGCGGCGACGACGTCCGGCCGGCGTTCGTCGCGGTGACGATGAACACCGGCACCAACCCGGACTTGCCGCACGACGCGCCGCCCGACGACGGCTACGGCGCGCAGCAGGCGGCCTACTCCGACGAGCACTACGGCGACGGGCTGGCGTGGCGCGCCGTGATCGACGACTCCCGCGCGTTCTTCGCCGAGGTCGACGCGGACGTCGTCGCGTTCC
>JAPKHB010000642.1 GCA_026647295.1 Planctomycetota bacterium
GGCCTGGTCGAGCGGATCGACCGCCGCCTGCATCTGCTCAAGAAGCATCTGCCGTACCACGAGTCGGATCACGTGCTGAACATCGCTTACAACAGTTTGTGCGGCGGCACGTGCCTGGACGATCTGGAACTGCGGCGCAACGACGAGGTTTACCTCGATGCCCTCGGGGCGCAGCGCATCCCCGATCCGACCACGGCCGGCGACTTCTGCCGGCGGTTCGACGAGGCCGACGTGCACATGCTCATGGACGCGATCAACCAGACGCGCGTCGGCGTGTGGAAAGCGCAGACGGACGACTTCTTCCGCGAGGCGCTGATCGACGCCGATGGCTCCATCGCCGAGACGCGCGGTGAATGCAAAGAGGGCATGGGGCTGTCGTATGACGGGCGCTGGGGCTATCACCCGTTGATCGTATCGCTGTCGAACACCGGGGAACCGCTGTATGTGGTCAATCGTTCGGGGGAGCGCCCGTCGCACGAAGGCGCGGCCGCGTATCTGGATCGCGCCGCGGCGCTGTGCCGCCAGGCGGGGTTCCGCAGGATCACCTTCCGCGGGGACACGGACTTCTCGCAGACCGCGCATCTGGACCGCTGGCACGGGCAGGGCATCCGCTTCATCTTCGGCTACGACGCGGCCCCGACCCTCAAGCAGCGGGCCGATGAATTGCCGGATTCCGCGT
>JAPKHB010000643.1 GCA_026647295.1 Planctomycetota bacterium
CACCCTCTCGCTGATCGAGGAGGCGCGCTTCGTCGCCGCCTTCGCCTTCAAGTACTCGCCGCGCCCGCATACGCCGGCCCTCAAGCTCGGCGACGACGTGCCCGAGGAGGTGAAGGATGAGCGCCTCCAGGCCGTGCTCGCGCTCGTCGAGGCGCAGCAGGGCGCGCACCTGGCCGCGCTGCGGCGCACGCGCGTCGGCGACCTGACGCTCGAACGCGCCGTCACGCTGGCCGTGCTCGAGGTGATGCCGGCGGCCGTGCGGCGGGAGTGGTTGTTGCCGGTCGACGCGCTGTTGCGCGACCTGCCGCGCATCGACCTCGGCGATCGGCAGGCGGCGCTGTTCGCGCACGGCGGCCAGCTCGCGCTGCAGGCGCGCGAGCGGCGCGAGCCCGCGCGGCGGGGTCGGCGCTCTTGAAGATCCCCGAGCCCACGAAGACCGCCTCGGCGCCGAGGATGCGGCAGAGGGCCGCGTCGGCCGGCGTCGCGACGCCGCCCGCGGCGAAGTTCGGGACGGGAAGGCGGCCGTTCTCGGCCACCCAGACGACGAGCTCGAACGGCGCCCCGAGCTGCTTGGCGACCGCCATCCACTCGTCGCGGGAGAGGAGCGTCAGCGACTTCATCTGGCGCGTCACCTCGCGCAGGTGCTTCACCGCGTGGACGATGTCGCCCGTCCCCGCC
>JAPKHB010000644.1 GCA_026647295.1 Planctomycetota bacterium
AAAGAGCGGCTGATAAGGGCAACATGCGCCTCTTCGTCTTCAACCAGCAGGATACGGATGATTTTCTCAGGCATAGTTATATTTTTCCAGGGTGCGGTCAGTGGGTAGAAGCCCACAGTTTAACATCAGAATTTCAACGGGTGGGGGAGCTGTTCCAATCTAACCAGTATTTACCCAACGCCTCGATGAGCTGGATAAGCTCTTCAAATTCGGCGGGTTTGACTAGATAACTATTGGCATGGCGTTTATAAGCGTTCATTATATCGGACTCGGCGGCCGAGGTGGTCAGAATGATAACCGGAATTTGTTTAATATCAGGGTAAGATTTTATTTCTGCCAGCACTTGCAAGCCATCTACGCGGGGCAGGCGCAAGTCTAACAAAACAATGCGAGGTCGAGGGCTTTGCTGCGGGTCGGCGTAGTGGCCGCGGCGAAAAAGATAATCCAGGGCGGCTTCGCCGTCGGTCAGGTGAACTATTTTGAGGTCAGTCCGGCAAACTTCAAAACTACGGAGGACGAGTTCGGCATGGGCCGGGTTATCTTCTACCAACAAAATAGAAGGGGGAACCGGCTCTACTTCCGCGGTTTTCATAAATTTTTCCCTATCGCAAATAACTAACGTTAACCATAAGACTCATTATAACGGATGGCGCTGAGGGCGCACAAGCGTACTAAAA
>JAPKHB010000645.1 GCA_026647295.1 Planctomycetota bacterium
CGGCGTGCCCAGGACCATCGTCACCGACAACCTCAAGGCCGCGGTGCTGAAGGCCGACTGGTTCGATCCCGAACTCAACCCGAAGCTTGCCGCCTTCGCCGAGCACTACGGCACGGTGGTCCTGCCCACGCGCCCGTACACGCCCCGGCACAAGGGCAAGGTCGAGCGCGGCGTTGGCTACGTGCAGGACAACGCCCTCAAGGGGCGGACGTTCACCAGTCTGGCGGCGCAGAACGACTTCCTCCAGCAATGGGAAGTCGACACGGCCGACACGCGCATCCACGGCACGACGCGCCGGCAGGTGGGGAAGATCTTCCATGAAGTCGAGAAGCCGGCCCTGCTGCCCCTGCCGGCCGAGCGCTTCCCGCTGTTCCACGAAGCCCGGCGCATTGTCAACCGCGACGGTCACGTCGAGGTGGACAAGAGCTACTACTCCGTGCCGCCGGAGTTCCTCGGACGAACGGTGTGGGTCCGATGGGACAGCCGCGTTGTGCGCGTCTTCGATCAGGACCTGCGCCAGATCGCGATGCATGCCCGCCACGAGCCCGGTCGCTTCGCCACGCAGCCCGCGCACATCGCGGCCGAGAAGCGCGGGGGCATCGAACACGGCACGGCCTGGTGGCTGAAGAAGGCGCATCTCATCGGCTCTGAGGCCGGGCGTTGGTCCGAGACGGT
>JAPKHB010000646.1 GCA_026647295.1 Planctomycetota bacterium
ACTCAGGAACAGATCGAGACGATGGTAGCGCAGGTCACCGGCGACAAAATTCTGCCTGCGCCCGTGCTCAAACAGATCGTGACCAAGACGGACGGCATTCCGCTGTTCGTGGAAGAACTCACGCGAATGGTGCTCGAATCCGGCCTGTTGCGCGAGGGAGGCCGTCGTTTCGAGTTGATCGGCCCGCTGCCGCCGTTGGCGATTCCGGCAACGCTGCAGGATTGGTTGATGGCGCGGCTGGATCGTCTGGCGCCGGTGAAAGAAGTGGCACAACTGGCGGCGGCCATCGGCCGGGAGTTTTCCTACGAATTGATCAACGCCGTCGACCTGGTCGAGGAGAGGACGCTGCGCCAGGGGCTGGCGCAGTTGGCCAGTGCCGGTTTGCTGCAGCCCCAGACCGGCGCCGGCAGCCGCAGTGTCACCTATGCCTTCAAGCACGCATTGATTCAAGAGGCCGCCTATCAATCGCTGCTGAAAAGCCGGCGGCAACAATACCATCAGCGCATCGCGCAAACGCTGGTGGAAAGGTTCTATGACACGGCCTGCGAACAGCCTGAGCTGCTGGCGCATCACTATACCGAGGCCGGCTTGTATGACACCGCGATCGCCTACTGGCAGTGGGCCGGTCCGTCTTGTAGGCCCGCCCCGGGTCGGCCAGGATCTTCTTGATGCACG
>JAPKHB010000647.1 GCA_026647295.1 Planctomycetota bacterium
GTTGTCGGCGGGGTGCACGGTTTGAATGCGCGCGGAATAATCGACGTGCGTGACCGCAGGAATCGTCGCGCGCATGATCTTGAGCTTGTCCAGCCCGGTCACGCCGTGTTCATCCGTGGGCATTCGCCAGCGCTCCAACACCGGCGCGACCAGCAGCATGTAGGGGCTTTCACGGTCGAGCATGAAGTAGTCAGTGGCGCGCTCGGCCAGCACCGCCGGCGCAAACGGACGAAAGCTCTCGCGGAACTTGATTTTGAGATTCATGAGCGATTGCATGCGGGGCGAGCGGGCGTCTCCCAGAATGCTGCGGCTGCCGAGCGCGCGCGGGCCGAATTCCATGCGGCCTTGAAACCAGCCGACGACGTGTTCCTCGGCCAGCAGCTTGGCCACGGTCGGCGCGATTTCCAGATCGCTGAGTTTGGTGAAAGCGACTTCATTGGCGATGAGGAAATTCTCAATCTCTGCGGTGCGGTAGTGCGGGCCCAAATACGAACCGCGCTGGGCATCGCGGCCGTTGGGCGAAACGTGGCGATCCGCGCCGAGGTAGCGATACCAGGCATAGAGCGCTGCTCCCAACGCGCCGCCGGCATCGCCCGCCGCCGGTTGAATCCAGATATCCTGAAAAGGCCCTTCCCGCAGGAGGCGACCGTTGCCGACGCAGTTCAGCGCCACCCC
>JAPKHB010000648.1 GCA_026647295.1 Planctomycetota bacterium
GGTTAGCCCATGCGCTTCAGGACCGCGCCCCGCACCAGAAGGTGAAAACCCTTTCCTGCGAAGAGTTTGCGAACCTGTACGTGCAGGCCGTGCGCAACCGCAGCCTGGAGCAGTTCCGCGCCGAGATCCGGCGCTGCCACGCCCTGCTGATCGACGACCTGCAGTTCCTCAGCGGCAAGGAGAAGACCCAGGACGAGTTCCTGCACACCTTCGACGCCCTGCTGAACCTCGGCCGCCAACTGGTCTTCACCTGCAACGTGCACCCCCGCGAACTTCCGCGCCTGGACGAGCGCCTGAAGGCGCGCCTGCAGTCCGGCCTGGTCGCGCGCCTGGCGCCGCCGGAGTTCGAGACTCGCGTCGAGCAGCTGCGCGCCAAGGCCCGGCAGCGCGGCATGGGCCAGGACGTCGCCGAACAGGCTTTGCCGGAGCAGCAGCGCGAAGCTGCCGACGATCGGGATGCGGAACCACGCCACGCCGACCGCGGTCACGAGCAGCACGTTGACGAACGAGATCAGCACGAACGGCAGCGTCTTGCCGAGGATCAGCTCGAGCGGCCGGATCGGCGTGACCATCAGTTGCTCCATCGTGCCGATCTCGCGCTCGCGCACGATCGCCATCGAGGTCAGCAGCAGCGAGATCAGCAGCACGATCACCGCGATGACGCCGGGCACGTTG
>JAPKHB010000649.1 GCA_026647295.1 Planctomycetota bacterium
GAAGGCGTAGCCCTCCCCGGCGTAGAAGGCGCGCTGGAGCGCGAGCAGGCTCTCGAGGTCGCCGGGCCCGGCCGGGCGATAGGCGGGCCGCGTCCGTGCGCCCGCGCCGAGCCCGAGCCGCACGAAGAGCAGCGGGCACACGAAGAAGCCCGCGACCGACGCGGCACGCAACTCCACATGGCCGGCATGTTTCGGGTTTGGCGGCGGGATCGCGATTATGGATTCATCCAATCCCCTCATTGTGAGGAATGCTAGCTGTGGCCTGCTCCCGGGCCCTGACCGGTTACACTCAAGGGCGGCACGGAGGAGCCCTGGGAGAGCTGTGGCCTGCTCCCGGGCCCTGACCGGTTACACTCAGCGCGCGCACGTACAGTTGCTGGGACTGCTGTGGCCTGCTCCCGGGCCCTGACCGGTTACACTCGCCAGCGCGGCCGGACGCGCGCCCGGTCTGCTGTGGCCTGCTCCCGGGCCCTGACCGGTTACACTTTTCGATGAGCGCCCACAAGCCGCCCAGCGCTGTGGCCTGCTCCCGGGCCCTGACCGGTTACACTTACCGCGGGTTGTGCTGCAACTTCCTCGTGCTGTGGCCTGCTCCCGAGCCTCCTGGAGTGCCGCACGTACCGCTGGCGCGGCCACGTGGGGCATCGCTGGGACGAAGACGTGGGCGTGAAGCGC
>JAPKHB010000065.1 GCA_026647295.1 Planctomycetota bacterium
CCATCCTCTTTTTTCGAAAAATACTCTTTGTTAAAAACCGGCATTTTGATACCTTTTAATATGGAGCCGGTACCATCCCCTTTCTCCCCCTCCGAGTTCTCCGCGGGCCACGGCCCGTGGACCGTGGACAACCGCGTCCGCACCCGCGCGGGCCGGACGCTGCTCGGCGGCGTGTGGCCCGGGGGCGGGACGACCCTGCGCCTGGAGGGCGGTGTCCCGCCCGGCGCCACCGCCCTCGCCCACGTCCCCGTCCCCGACGCGGGCCTGTACCTCGGGGCCGAGGTGCGCAAGGCGCTGGCCGAGGCCGGCGTCGAGGTCGCCGGTGGCGTCCTGCGCGGCACGGTCCTGGACGCGCCCGCGCCCCGGCGCCTCCTGTACGAGCACCGCACGCCGCTCGCCGAGGCGCTGGCCGTCATGAACGAGCGCAGCCACAACCTCTACGCGGCCCTGCTCTTCAAGCGGGCCGGCGCCGCGCTCACGGGCCGCGGATCCTGGGCGAGCGGCGAACGGGCCGTGGCGGAGATGCTCGCCCGGCGCCGGTTGGGCGACGCCGGGCGCACGCGCATCGTGGACGGATCCGGTTTGAGCCTGGACAACCGCGTCACCGCCGGCCTGCTGGCCCAGTGCCTCGCCTCCTTCGACCAGGACCTCCTGCGCGGGCCGGTGCTGGAGGCGTCCCTGCCCGTCAGCGGCCAGACCGGCACGCTCCAGGGGCGCCTGGGCGGCCCCGGCCTCGCCGGCCGCGTGCGCGCCAAGACGGGCACGCTCAACGACGTGCGCGTCCGCTCGCTGTGCGGCTACGCGGCGGGGCCGCCGGGGCACCCCGGCTACGCCTTCGCCATCGTGCTCAACGGCGCCGGGGCGAGCCACGCGCGCATCGACGAACTCGTGGCCGAGATCGCCCGTGCCCGCTGACCCCCGCGCCCCGCTGGCCGACCGCCTGCGGCCCCGCGGTCCGGACGAACTGGAGGGGCAGGAGCACCTGCGCGCCCCCGGGAGCCTCCTGGCCCGGATCCTCGCCGGCGGCCCGCTGCCCAGCCTGGTGCTGTGGGGCCCTCCCGGCTCGGGCAAGACGACCATCGCCCGCCTGCTCGCCGGGCGGGAGGACCTCGCCTTCGAAGCGCTCTCGGCGGTCACCTCGGGGGTGAAGGACGTGCGCGAGGTGATCGCGCGGGCGCGGGAGCGGCGCGCCGAGGGCCGGGGCACGCTCCTCTTCGTCGACGAGATCCACCGCTTCAACCGCGCGCAGCAGGACGCCTTCCTGCCCCACGTGGAGGACGGCACGGTGGTCCTGGTGGGCGCCACGACCGAGAACCCGGGCTTCTCCCTGGTCGGGGCGCTGCTCTCGCGCGTGCGCGTGCTGCGCCTCGACCCGCTCGGGCCGGCGGCGCTCGAGCGCATCCTCGAACGCGCCCTGGGCGACCGGGAGCGGGGGCTCGGGCGGCCGGTCGCGCTGGCGCCCGAGGCCAGCGCCCTGCTGCTCGAGGCCGCGGGCGGAGACGCCCGGCGCCTGCTCGGCATCCTGGAGTCGGCGGCCGACCTGGCTGGCGGGCCCCGCGTCGAGGCCGCGGTGGTGCGCGCGGCCGCCCAGACCCTGGTGCCGGCCTACGACCGCTCCGGCGACGACCGCTACGACCTGCTCTCGGCGCTGCACAAGTCGCTGCGCGGCAGCGACGCCGACGCGGCGCTGTTCTGGATGGGGCGCATGCTCGAGGCCGGCGAGGACCCGCGCGTGATCGCGCGGCGGCTGGTGGCGATGGCCTCGGAGGACGTGGGCCTGGCCGACCCCGGCGCCCTGGCCACGGCGGTGCACGCGCTCGCGGCGCTGGAGTTCCTCGGGCAGCCCGAGGGCGAACTCGCCCTCACGCAGGCCGTGATCCACCTGGCCACGGCGCCCAAGTCCAACTCCGTGGTCCGCGCGCTCGGGGCGGCCCGCGACCTCGCCCGCCGCCACCCCGACCTGCCGGTGCCCCTGCACCTGCGCAACGCCCCCACGGCCCTGGCCCGCGCCGAAGGCCACGGCGCCGGCTACCGCTACCCGCACGACCACCCCCACGCCGTGGTCGCCCAGGACTACCTGCCGCCGGCGCTGCTCGGGCAACGGATCTACGAGCCGCACGAGGTCGGAGCCGAGCGCGAGGTGGCCCGCCGGCACGCCTGGTGGCAGCGCCAGCGCGCGCGCGGTGCGGCCGACGAGGGACCCGGGGCGTCGTGAGGAACTTGGCATCCGGCCGCGCGCGGGCTCAAGTGGGCCCATGCTGGACATCGCGCGCAGCGTGGCGGAGCAGGCGGGCCGTGGGCTGGCCGAGCGCTACGGGCGGCTGGCCGCCACGGAGATCGAGCGCATCGGGCGCCGCGACGTGGTCACGGCCGCCGACCGGGCCTCCGAGGAACTGATCCGCCGCGAACTGGGCCGGGTGACGCCCGGCGTCCCGGTCCTGGGCGAGGAGCAGAGCCGGGCGCACGGGGCCGCGGTGCCGCCGGGCCGCGTGTGGATCGTGGACCCGCTGGACGGCACCGTGAACTTCATCCAGGGAATCCCCCTCTTTGCGGTCAGCGTCGGCCTCGTGGAGGACGGGCGCCCGCTCCTGGGGGTCGTACACCTGCCCGCGCTGGGCCTCACCTTCTGGGGCGGCCCGGGGCAGGGGGCCTTCGAGAACGACCGCCCCATCTCCGTCAGCCCGACCCCGCTGCTCGAGGAGGCCCTGCTGGGCACGGGCCTGGCGTACCGGCGCAACGAGGTGCCCGACGACAACCTCGGGAACCTCGCCCGGCTGGGCGGCCGCGTGCGGGACCTGCGCCGCCTGGGCGCCGCGGCGGTGGACCTGGCCTTCGTGGCCTCCGGGCGCCTGGACGGGTTCTGGGAACTGCACCTCGCGCCCTGGGACGTGGCGGCCGGCGCGGCGCTGGTGCGGGCGGCGGGGGGGCGGGTCACCGACCAGCGCGGAGGGGAGGACTGGCTCCATGGGGGGCACATCGTGGCGAGCAACGGCCTGCTCCACGAGGCCCTCCGGGGCGCCCTGGAGCCGCTCCAGGCCCTGTGAGGGCCCCGCCGGGCGCGGGCCTTCGGCCGGGGCGACCCAGGCCCCGGCCGCCCGGCCCGCCGAACCCCAATCCTTGACCCGGGGGCCGGCCCGCCTACTCTCGGCCCCTTGCATCCTCGTTTTCCCACCGAAGGACGCCCAGGCCGCTGACGCCCGGATGAAGGCCCCGTCCGCCCCATGAACCCCCGCTCGGACTGCCCCCTCATCGTCCAGAGCGACCGCTCCCTCCTGCTCGAGGTGGGCGGCCCCCGGTATGCGGCCTGCCGCGACGCCATCGCGCCCTTTTGCGAATTGCTCAAGTCCCCCGAGCACGTCCACACCTACCGGCTCACCCCGCTCTCGGTGTGGAACGCGGCCGCCGCCGGGATGGGCCTCGGGCCGATGCGCGAGGCGCTGCTCGCCTTCAGCCGCTTCGAGGTCCCCGCGGTGGTGCTGCGGGACCTGGAAGACCTCCACGCCCGCTACGGCCGTCTCAGGCTGGTCCCCGGGCCGGGCGGGGACCTCGTCCTCGAGGCCGAGGACCCCCTGCTGCTCGACCAGGTGGCCAGCAGCCCGCTCACCCGCGACCTGGTGGGGGAGCGCGGGCCCGGCGGCCTGGCCGTGGCCGTGGCCCGGCGCGGGGAGATCAAGCGCCAGCTCATCAAACTGGGCTGGCCGGTCGAGGACCTGGCCGGCTACGTGGACGGCGGTCCGCTCGCCGTCGGCCTGCGCGCGGCGCTGCCCTCCGGGGCGCCGTTCGGCCTGCGCGACTACCAGCACGCCGCCGTGGAGGCCTTCCACCGGGACGGCGGGCCGCAGGGGGGCAGCGGCGTGGTGGTGCTGCCCTGCGGCGCGGGCAAGACGATCGTGGGCCTCGGGGCGATGGCGCGCATCGGCCGCAAGACCCTGATCCTGACCACCAACCACACCGCGGTGCGCCAGTGGCGCCGCGAGTTGCTGGCCAAGACCGAGCTCACCGAGGCGCAGGTCGGCGAGTACACCGGCGCCGCCAAGGAGGTGCGCCCGGTCACGATCACCACCTACCAGATCCTCACCTGGCGCCGGCGCAAGACCGACCCCTTCGTCCACTTCGAGTTGTTCCGCCAGAACGACTGGGGGCTCGTGATCTACGACGAGGTCCACATGCTCCCCGCGCCCGTGTTCCGGGCCACGGCCGACATCCAGGCCACGCGGCGCCTGGGCCTCACCGCCACGCTGGTGCGCGAAGACGGGCACGAGGACGACGTGTTCACGCTGATCGGGCCCAAGCGCTACGACGTCCCGTGGAAGGTGCTCGAGCGCCGGGGCTGGATCGCCGAGGCGCGCTGCCTCGAGGTGCGCGTGCCGCTCGCGGCCGACCGGCGCAAGGCCTACGTGCTCTCGGACCAGCGCACGCAGTTCCGTCTCGCCGCCGAGAACCCGGACAAGCTCGCGGTGCTCGAGGTGCTGGTGGCGCGCCACGCCGACGACCCCACGCTGGTGATCGGCCAGTACCTCGACCAGCTCGACGCCGCCGCCCGGCGCATCGGGGCGCCTCTCATCACGGGGAAGACCCCCAAGGAGGAGCGCCTGCGGCTCTACGGCCGCTTCCGCGAGGGGGAGATCCGGACCCTCATCGTGAGCAAGGTCGGGAACTTCGCGGTGGACCTGCCCGAGGCCCGGGTCATCGTGCAGTTGAGCGGCACGTTCGGCAGCCGCCAGGAGGAGGCCCAGCGCCTCGGGCGCGTGCTGCGGCCCAAGGCCGACGGGCGCGGCGCGCGCTTCTACACCCTGGTGTCGGGCGACACGGTCGAGCAGGAGTTCGCCCAGCACCGCCAGCTCTTCCTGACCGAGCAGGGCTACGCCTACCGCATCGTGGACGCGTCCGCACTCGCGCTGGAGGAGGAGGCCTGCCCGGCCCGGGAGCGCCGGGCGTGAGCGAACGCGCCAACGGCAAGGCCCCGGCCCGGGGCCAGCGGGCCGGGGCCGTCGCGCTGCGCCGCCACCTCGAGCACCTCAAGCTCGCCGAGCTCAAGGAGGTGCACGCCTTCTGGGCCGGCGACGAGGGCGCCGACGCGGGCCGCGCCGCCGGGGCCCGCGCCGCCGCGACCAAGGCCGACCTCCTCGTGACCCTCGAACGCCTGATGGCCGAGGAGGGCACCGTGCACCGGCGCGTGCGGGCGCTCACGCGCAAGGTGCTCGACGTGCTCCTGCTCCTGCTCAAGCGCGAGCACTACGCCTCGGACCTGCCGGGTCTGTTCCGGCGCCTGCCCGGGGAGGACCCGGTGCGGCTGGAGTACCACGAGGCCGAGGCCGGGCTGAAGGCGCTGCTGCGCCGGGGCTTCGTGGCCGAGGTCTCGGACCGCTCCATGGCCGGCAACGGCCGGGTCATCTTCACCGTGCCGGTGGAACTCGGCGAGACGCTGACCGGGCTGTTCCGCGACGAGACGCGGCGCGTGGCGGGGGTGTTCTCGCTGGGCCGCCACCTGGCGGCCATCACCGCGGCCGAGCGCGCCGCGCTGCGCGAGGGGTTCCCGGCGCTTGCGCCCCGGCCCGAGGCGGGGGAGGCCGAGGCGCTCCTGGCCGCCCAGCCCGTCGCGGACCTCTTCGACCGCCTGCCGGCGGACCTGCGCGCGGTCGTGGAGTACGCCATCGAGCGCCACGGCGGCGTGATGCGCCGGGCCGCCTGGCAGCGGCGCACGGTGCTGCCGGACCTGCGCTGGGAGCGCAAGCGCTGGTGCGAGGCGCTCGAGCACGCGGGGCTGGGCACCGTCGCGCGCCTCAACCTCACCCCGTACGGGCTCCTCTGCGAGGACGACACGCTCGTCGTGTTCGAGGAGGCGCTGGCCGCGCGCCTGGGCGCGAGGGACGCGGCGGGGCTGCCCACGGGCGCGCGCGTGCTGGGGTCGGGCTGCGACCTGATCGCCGACCTGTGCGCCTTCCTCGAACACGTGCGGCGCAACCCGCTCAAGGTGAGCCGCGACGGCGAGGTGTACAAGGCCGGCCGCCGGCGCCTGGAGGAGGGCTTCGTCTTCCGCGAGAGCTTCCTGGCCGGTCCGCCGGAGGTCTGGGCCGAGATCATGAACGCCGTCGAGCACCTGGGCCTCGTGGCGCCGGACGCCGAGGGCTTCCTGGAGCTCAAGCCCGCCACCGAGCGCTTCCTGCTCCTGCCGCTCGAGGAGAAGGTGCGCGAGCTGTACCGCATCGCGCTGGACCAGGGCGGGCCGCGCGGCCGTTCGTTGCACCAGCACGAACAGCGCGTCGTGCTGGCCGAGCGGCTGCGCGAACAGCCGCGGCGCTGGTGGCACGGGCGCTCCCTGGCCGTGCTGGTGCGGCACCGCTACCTGCGCACGCTGGACGAGCGGGGCATCCAGGAGCGCTACCGCGACCGCCACTTCTCGGCGTGGTTTTCGGGCACCGAGACCCCCGACGACCTGCTCGACGACCTCGACCCGGCCTGGCTCACGCGCATGTGGCGCCTGGGGATGCTGGAGGCCGCGGTCCAGGACGAGCGCGTCCGGGCCTGGCGCCTCTCGGCCCTCGGCGCGCGCGTGCTGGGGGCGGAGGTGCCCGAGATCGAGACGGGGCTCACGCCCCTGCTGGTCAACCCGGACTTCGAGGTGCTCGTGCTACCCGAAGGCGACGTGAGCGACGTCGTGCACACGCTGGACGGCTGGGCGCAGCGCACGAAGACCGACGACGTCGTGCACTTCCGGCTGACCAAGGAGAGCGTCGAGGCGGCCGTGGGCGCCGGGCGCGCCGTGGACGCCTTCCTGGCCTTTCTGGAGGCGCGCGCGCGCGGGGGCGTGCCGCAGAACGTGCGCGTGTCGGTGGGGGCCTGGGCCGGCGCCGTCACCTTCGCCACGCTCGAGCGCGGCGTGCTGCTCAAGGCCGCGGACGAGATGGCGCTGGAGCGCATCTTGAGCTTCGCGGCCATGCAGGCGCTGCTGGTACGCCGGCTCGGACCCTCCGAGGCCCTGCTCAAGAGCGAGCCGACCGACCGCAAGCTGCTGGCGGCCCTGCGCGAGCGCGGCATCGAACTCGAGGGCCCGTAGCCCGGCCGGGAGCGCGGGCGTAGGATGGGGGCGTGCTGCGGCGCCCCCCTGTCCCCGCTGCCCTGGTGCCCTTGCTGCTCCTGGCCGGGGGGCTCCTGGCGCGGGGCGCCCGGGCGCAGGACGAGGGTGCGCCGGCGGCCCCCCCCGGCGCGGCGCGCGGCGGCGCGGACGAGGCGGCCGCGGCGCTGCTCTCACCGCTTGCGGCGGTGCGCGAACGCGCCGTCGCCCGGCTGGTCGCGGCCGGCGAGCCAGGCCGGCGCGAGGCGCTCGCCCTGCTCGCCCACCCGTCGGGGGGGGTGCGCGTGGGCGCGCTGGAGGCGTTGGCCGGCCTCGCGCGCCCAGAGGACCGCGCGGCGCTACGGGCCGCGCTGACCGACGCGGCTCCGGCGGTCGGGCAGGCGGCCGGGGCGGCCCTGCTCGCCGGGTCCGCCCGCTGGGGGCCGGCGCGCGACGGACACGCCGGCGGGCCCGTGACGGACCGGGCGCGAGAGGCCCTGGCCAACGCCCTGCTCGAGCACCTCCTGCCGGCGGGCCTGGCGGAACTGCCGCCCGAGATCCTGCTGCTGGGCGAGGCGGCCGTCCCCGCGCTGGCCGACCTGCTGGGCCGGGGGGCGGTCCCCGAGCGCGTACGGTGGCGGGCCGCGGCGCTCATCGGCCGGCTGGGGGGCGTGGCGGCCGCCGGGGTGCTCGCCGACGCCCTGGCGGGCGGCCCGCCGGGTCGGGAGGGCGCCTTCGACGCCGCCCTGCTGCGCGCGCTCCTTGACGCCGAGGCCGAACCGGGCGGCGCGCCGCTCGAGACGGCGCAGCGCTGGGTGGGCGAGAGGCTCGCCGCCGTCCCGCACTGGCGCGACCTGCGCCCGGTGGCGGGGGGCGGCTGGGCCGAGGTCCTTGCGCTCCTTGACTTCGCCGAGCGCCATCCGTCCTCGGGCTGGGGGGACCTGCTGCGGGAGCGCCTCGGGGAGTACCTGGACGGACAGGCGCGCGGCGGCCGCTGGCGCCCCAGCGGCGTACTCCTGCCCGTGACGCGCCTGCTCGTCACCCTGGGCACGCCGAGCGACGACGAACTGCGCCTGCTCGCGCACATCGCCTGCCGCCCGGCCGGCGTGCGCCGCCGGGGCTCTTCCGAGGAGGGGGCTGAGGTGCTGCTCCTGCTCGAGCCCTACGCCCGCCGCGCGGGCCTGCGGCGCGGACTCGAAGAGGCCCTGGAGGACCACTACCCGGCGGAGGAGCCGGCCGAAGACGGCCTGCCCCCCGCGATCCTCGCCGTCACGCTCCACCTCCTCGAGGCCGAGGCGCCGGCGGCGCTGCGCGAGCGGGCCGAGGCCCTGCTCGCGACCCCGGGCCGGGCCGCCCCGCCGGGCCAGGCCCTGGCCGCCTTCCGGCTGCTCGAACGCCTGGGCGGCCCCGGGCCCGAACTCCTGCGCCGGGTGCTGGAGGAGGGCGAAGCCGAGTTGGTGGCCCAGGCCCTGCCGTGGACGCGGCGCTGCCTGCCGGCGGCCGAGGCGCGCGCGCGCTTCCTCATGGCCCTGGCCCATCCCAACGACGCGCCGTTCCTGGTGGCGGCGGAGTGCGCGCCGGGGATCGGCGTCGACCTCGGTCCGGCCGCCCTGCGGCGGCTGGAGGAGATGGCGCTGTTCGGCGGGCTGGGCTGGCGCCAGCGCGCGCTGGGCGTGCTGGCGCGCCGGGCCGGCGCCGGCCCCGTACAGGCCGCGGCTGCGCTCTCGGCCGACGCCCGGCGCCGGCGGGTCCTGGACCTGCGCTCCCGAAGCGCGGATTCGGGCCCGGCCCAGGCCTTGCCGGCCGCGCCCGGCCGGTGAGACTGGGGCTTGGCGCCCGCATCCCCCGCGGGCCCATCCCGGGAGTCCCCATGGCTGGAAGCGGCGGTTTCAAGCACAGGCTGGTCAAGGTGCGGCATCGCCGGCAGCGCCGGCGCCTCAAGGCCCGCCAGAGCATCGCCCGCGGCCGGGCCCTGGTGGAGTCCAAGGGCCAGACCTGGGATCCGGCGGCCAACGCCCAGCAGCAGGCCCTGCTCACGCACGAGGCCCGGCGCGTCGTGACCCGCTCGCCCTACGAGCAGTTCTGATCCTTCGGGGGGCCCGGGGGCCCGGAGCCCGGGCCCCGCTCAAGTGCCCGGCCGGGCCGACCGACCGCCAGGATGGATGCAGGAGGCCGGATCCCTTCCGCGCGCCGACCAGCCGGACCCGCCGATGCCGGGCTGGGCGCTGCGGGGCTTGAGGCTGGACCTGCGGCGGCTGGCCCGCGCCCTGGAGCGCGCGGCGCCGCTCTCGGCCCGGCCGGCCCGGCTGCGCCTCCTGCGGGGGCGTCGCCCGCGCCGGCGCTAGCCGCGCGCCCCTTGCCGCGGAGCCGCCCGCCGGCCGGCGGCGGGCCGGCCGCGGTGCTTGGCCTCGTGCTGCTCGCCTCCTGCGGGGCCGGCTGCGGCGCCGACCCGCGGACCGCCGGCCGCGGATCGGGCGCGGGGGAGACGGCCCTGGATGCGCCGGCGGCGCGCGCGGCCCTGCTCGAAGCCCTCGCCTCGCCGCGGGCGGGCGAGCACCGGGCGGCGGTCGCCCGGATCGCCGCGTGGAGCCCGCCCGACATCGAGTGGCTCTTGAGCCTGCTGGTGCACCCGCACCGGGGCGTGCGCGAGGGGGTCGCCCACGCGCTCGGGGATCTCGCCCCGGACGACCCGCGGGTGGGACCGGCGCTGCTCGCCGCCTTCGAGGATCCCGACGACTACGTGCGCTGGAAGGCGGCCCGGGCCCTCGGGCGGCTCCCCCGCCTGCCCCCCGGCGCCGCGGCGGCCCTGCGCGCCGCGGCCGAGGCCGCGCAGGAGACCGAGGTGGTGCGGGCCGCGGCCCGCACGGCGCTCGAGCGCCACGCCCCCGCCGGGCGCTGACCGCGGCCCACCGCCGCGGGGCGGCTACGCGCCCGCGGTCTCGGCGGCCCGGGCCCCGAACGCCGGAGCGACCAGGCCCTTGAACCCCTGCACCGCGACGCGCTGGAGGTAGAGGGCAAGGCCACGTTCCCCGCCCAACTCCTCGCCGCCGCCCGCGCGGCCCGGGCCGCCGTGGACCATGGCCGGCAGCACCATGCCGGGGGGCAGGCTCTGCTCGGCCATGCGGTCGCTGCCCACCCAGAGCCGGCCGTGCCAGGGCGCCAGCGCCAGCACCGCGGCCTCGGCGAAGGCCGGGTCGTTGGTGTAGAGGCTGCCGACCAGGCTGCCCTCGCCGCGGGCGACGAGGGCGGCGGCCTCGGCGGCCGCGCCCGAATACGGGATGAGCGTCGCGACCGGGCCGAACACCTCGTCGCGGTGCACGGGTTCCGCCTCCGGATCGGAGGCCTCCAGCAGCGTCGGCGCGACGAACCAGCCGCGCTCGGCGATGGGCTCCGGGCCTCCGGCGAGCACGCGCGCGGCCGTGGCGAGCCGGGCGATGCCGGTGCGCACGTCGCGCAGTTGCTGGGCGCTGGCCAGGGGGCCCATCGTGGTCTCGCGCCGGCGGGGGTCGCCGGTCACGATCTCGCCCAGGCGCGCGAGCAGGGCCTCGCGGGCGGCGCCCGCGCGCGCGGCGGGCACCAGGACGCGGCGCACGGCCGTGCACTTCTGGCCGGTCTTCTGGCGCAGGTCCAGCACGACGTTCTGGACGAAGAGCTTGAAGGTCTCGCTGTCCTCGGCCACGTCCGGTCCGAGGACGGCCGCGTTGAGCGAGTCGGCCTCGACGTTGGTCCGGACGTTGTGGCGGATGACGGCCGGGTGGGCGCGCAACTGCGCCGCCGTGGCCGACGAGCCGGTGAAGGCCAGCGCGTCCTGCGGGCCGAGGTGGTCGAGCAGGTCGCCCGCGCCCCCGGCGAGGAACTGGAACGCGCCGTCGGGCAGCACGCCGCTGTCCACGACGATCTGCGCGATGCGCCAGGCGACCAGCGCGGTCGCGGTGCCCGGCTTCTCCAGCACGGGCATCCCGGCCAGGAGGGCACAGGCCGCCTTTTCGAGCATGTTCCAGGCCGGGAAGTTGAAGGCGTTCACGTGCACGGCCACGCCCAGGCGCGGCACCTGGATGTGCTGGCCCCAGAAGCGCGCGGTGCGGCCGAGCGCGACGCCGGGGCCGTCGCTCAAGAAGCGCCGGTCGCCGAGCCCGCGGCCCAGCTCGGCGTAGGCCGCCAGCGTCGCGGTGCCCCCGTCGACGTCGAACTTGGAGTCGCCGCGCGTGGTGCCGGCGTTGGCCGTGCTCAAGTCCAGCAACTCGTCGCGGTGCGCGTGGATCGCCGTGGCGAGGGCCTGGAGCCGCTCGCCGCGCTCGGCGAACGAAAGCGCCCGCAGCGCCGGCCCCCCGACGCCCCGCGCGTGGGCGAACGCCGCGCCCAGGTCCACGCCGCCGGTGCGGCAGGTGGCCAGCACCTCCTCGGTGGTGGCGTCGGTGAGCGGGCGCTCGGGCCCCGCGCCCGCGTGCCAGGCGCCGCACAGGAAGCTGGTGAGGCGGATCGTCATGGGACCCTCCGGCCGGACGCGGCCGGGGCGCATCCTACCGGCGCCCGGCCGGGGGCCGAACCCACTCCCGGGGCGTAAGGAACTCCGCCGCAAGGTGCGCCTCGGGCGTGTCGGGCGCGGGGCGCCAGTCGTAGCGCCACTCGGCGGCGGGGGGCAGCGAGGCCAGGATGCTCTCGGTGCGGCCGCCGGCCTCCAGGCCGTGGCGCGTCCCCCGGTCGTAGAGCAGGTTGAACTCCGCGTAGCGCCCGCGCCGGTAGCGTTGGAAGGCGCGCTGCGCGGCGGTGAAGGGCTGGTGGGCGCGGCGCTCGAGGAGGGGCAGGTACCCGGGCAGGAAGGCCTCGCCCACCGCGCGCAGCAGGGCGAACGCCTCCGCGGGCCCGCCCCCGCGCCAGTCATCGAAGAAGAGGCCGCCCACGCCGCGGGCTTCGCCCCGGTGGGGGAGCCAGAAGTAGCGGTCGCACGCCGCCTTGAACTCGGCGTAGCGCTCGGCGCCGACGGCCGCCAGGGCGTTTCGGTGCCAGTGCTCGGCGTCCTCCGCGTACCCGTAGGTGGGCGTGAGGTCGAAGCCTCCGCCCACCCACCACAGCGCCGGCGCCCCGGGCGGGTGGGCTTCGAAGCGGCGCAGGTTCATGTGCACGGTGGGGGCGTGGGGATTGTGCGGGTGGACGATCAGCGAGAGGGAGAGGGCCTCGAAGGGCGCGCCGGCGAGCGCGGGCCGCGCGGCGCTGGCCGCCGGGGGCAGGCGTTCCCCGCGCGTGTGCGAGTAGTTGACCGCCGCCCGCTCCAGCACCGCGCCCTCCTCCAGCACGCACGGACGCGCCTCGCCGCCGCGTTCGCCCGGCAGGTGGCGGCGGTCGAAGCGCGCCCGGCCGTCGGCCGCCTCGAGCGCCGCGCACAGGCGCCCCTGCAAGTCGGTCAGGTAGCGTGCGAGCGCGGCGGGGTCGCGGGCCATGGGCGAGAGCGTAGCCGCGCGGCCCCGCGGCCCCATGCCCCGGCCGGCGCGCCCCGCCGGGCCGCCCGCAGGTACAGTGGCCGGGATGCCCCCCGCCCACCGCTCCGAGGTCAACCGGGACGTTCCCCCCGCCCGGCCGGGGGAGTTCCGGCCGCTTGGGCTCGGGCCCCTGGTCACCTGGCCGCCGGTCGTGCTGGCGCCCATGGCGGGGGTGACGAACCACCCGTTCCGCGCGCTGTGCCGGCGCTTCGGTGCGGGCCTGTACGTGAGCGAGATGATCACCGCGCGCGGGCTCGTGGACGGCAACCCACGCACGCTCAAGCTCGCCGGGTTCGGACCCGGGGAGACGCCGCGTTCGCTGCAGCTGTACGGCACGGACCCGGACACGCTGGGGGAGGCGGCGCGGCGGCTCGTGGGCGAGGGGCGCGTCGACCACATCGACCTCAACTTCGGCTGCCCCGTGCGCAAGGTCACCGCGAAGGGCGGCGGGGCCGCCATCCCGTACCGCCCGCGTCTCCTCGCGCGCCTGGTGCGCGCCACGGTGCGGGGCGCGGGCCCGGTGCCCGTGACGATGAAGTTCCGGCTCGGCCTGGACGACGCGCACCTCACCTGGCGCGACGCCGGCCGCGTGGGCGAGGCGGAGGGCTGCGCGGCCGTGGGCCTGCACGCGCGCACGGCGGCCCAGCTCTACGCGGGCGAGGCGCGCTGGGAGGCCATCGGCGAACTCAAGCAGGCCGTGGCGATCCCCGTGCTGGGCAACGGCGACGTCTGGGAGGCGCACGACGCCCTGCGGATGATGCGCGACACGGGCTGCGACGGCGTGATCGTGGGGCGGGGCTGCCTCGGGCGGCCGTGGCTGTTTCGCGACCTGGCCGACGTGTTCGACGGCCGCGAACCGGCCGAGCCGCCGGACCTCGGCGGCGTGCTCGAGGTGATGCTCGAGCACGCGCGCGCGGTCGTGGAGTGGTTCGGCGAGCGCTCCGGCATCCTGCTCTTCCGCAAGTTCACCACCTGGTACACGAAGAGCTTCCCCGGCGGGGCGGCCCTGCGGCCGCGCTTCCTGGCGGCCGCGACGCTGGCGGACCTCGAGGCCGTGGCGGCGACGGCCGACCGCGCGCAGCCCTTTCCCGCCGCGGGGCACCGGGTCCGGCGCGGGAAGACCGGGGGGACGCAGGCGGTGGCGCTGCCCGAGGGCTGGCTGGACGATCCGGGGAGCGACCGCCTCCCGGGCCGGGACGCCGAGGTCCTGGTGAGCGGGGGCTAGCCCCGCGCGTCAGGCGGGGTCGCGGCGCGCGAGGCGGCGCCCCACGTCGCGCACGGCGCGGGCGGCGCCGCGCAGGCGATGCGGCCACCAGCAGGCCAGCAGGGGGGCGGCGCCGCGCGGGCCGGCGCGCTGCTGCGGGGGGTGGTCGCGGCGGCCGTCATCGTCGGCTCGGGCGCGTGGCGGACGCCCTCGCGCCCCGGCGCGAACCGGGGCCTGCTCTGGCTCGCCGCCTGGGCGATCCCGGTCGGGC
>JAPKHB010000650.1 GCA_026647295.1 Planctomycetota bacterium
CCGGCCTTGACGTTCGTGGTATTGTCATTCACCCAAATGCCGCTCCATGGCCCGGTGCCGTCTTGAATCCAATAGTAGGAGAAATCAGTAGTGTCGGTGGTGACGATGCCCTGCACGGTCACCGTGAGGTTGGTGTAACCGGAGTTGCCGTCGGCATAGGGCGTGTACTGCAAGTCGTAAATCGTCAAGCCGGCATCGCGCACGAAATAGAAAAACTTCGAGGCCGCGGTGTCCGCCGGAATCGTGGTGCTCGCGCCCTCGGTGTCGGCGGCCTTCAAATAGAACTCAACCAAAGCGCCGTTGGCTTGCGCGGGAATCACTGCCGTGTAAAGATTCGCGCCGCCGCTGGTCATGCTGATCGTCTGAAACGCGCCGCGATTGACGCGATAGCCCACTTCCGCGCTGGCCACTGCCGTCTGCGTGTCCACGATGTTGGCTGAGACCGTCACCCCGGCCGTGGAAGTTGCCACCACCGGCGAGCGGTTCACGTTGGTAATCGCCGGCGGCGAGGAGGCGACTTCAACGTCGTTGATCGTGCGCGGATTGATGGTGACCGTGCCCTGTGTGGTGCCGGCCCGGAGGTAGCCGGTGACATTGATGCGCGTGCCTGCCGGAAAGCCCGGCCAGGAGCCGCCATTCGCATTCACCACGTCGAAAACCGCATCGAAGTAATC
>JAPKHB010000651.1 GCA_026647295.1 Planctomycetota bacterium
CCTGGGACTACGTCCAGCCCAACGAACCCTCGTCGAGCGAGTTGCTGCGCGAGATCAGCGGCAAGGCGCTCTCCGACGTCCTCGCTCCGCCCGACCCTGCAAACCCGTCGGCGCCGCGCGCGGTGCTGGTCAAGGCCGGGCAGCAGGTGCCGGGCTTTGCGATGCTGCGCGACGACGGTTCGACCGCCTGCGGCAACTGGCTGTATTCGGGCTGCTGGTCCGAGGCCGGAAACCTCACCGCCCGGCGCAGCCTCTCCGACCCGACCGGCCTGGGCGTCTATCCGCAGTTCGGGTATTCGTGGCCGGCCAACCGCCGCATCATGTACAACCGCGCGAGTGCCGACAAGGACGGCAAGCCCTGGTCGGAGAACAAGAAGTACGTGTACTGGAACGGCAAGACCTGGACCGGTGCCGACGTGCCCGACATGCTGCCGACCGCGGCGCCGAGCATCGGCATGGGCTCGTTCATCATGACACTTGTTCAAATCGTCGTTGACACGCCTGTCACCGCTCGCGGGCCAGGTTGCCAGATCGCTGCTCGTCCTCCTTTCCTTGCAGCGGGACTCACAGAGTGATAAGAGTTGGAAATTAAGAGAATTGCGGGCACGGCGGGTGAATTGTCCCTAGCCGCAATGTTGCCAGATTGACCATACGGAGCCAGCCTCCGGTGCATC
>JAPKHB010000652.1 GCA_026647295.1 Planctomycetota bacterium
CAGGCGCCGGAGCATCTTCAACATGCCCTCGACCGCGTCGTTGAGGTCCACCACCTTGGGCGTGGTGACCTCCTGTCGGGCGAAGATCAGCAGTTGGCGGGTGATGTCGGCCGAGCGCTCGGCGGCCTGGATGATGTCCGCCAGGTCCTGGTGCAGTTGCGTGTCCGGCTCGACTTCGCCCTGAGCCATCTCCGCGTAGCCGAGGATCACTCCCAACATGTTGTTGAAGTCGTGCGCCACGCCGCCGGCGAATCGCAGGTGGCGTGCCATGCGGTGGAGGAGGGGCGGATCTAGGATTGCGGATCGCGGATTGCGCCTGGGGCACGGCGCCGGCCCACGCGGACCGCATTGGACGCAATCCGCAATCCGCGACTCGAGAATGCGCATCGCCGCGATCTCCGACATCCACGGCAACCTCGAGGCCCTGCGCGCGGTCCTTGACGAGATCGACTCGCTGGGCGTTAAGGACATCGTCTGCCTGGGCGACGTGATCGGCTACGGCCCCGAGCCCGGCGAGTGCCTCGAGATCATCCAGAGCATCACCAACCTGAACATTCTGGGCAACCACGAGGAGGCCGTACTGTACGGCATCCCGCCCAACTTCACGCCGCGCGCCAAGCGCGCGCTGGAGTGGACGCGCCAGGTGCTGCTCGAGAACAGCAAGGACGGCCCC
>JAPKHB010000653.1 GCA_026647295.1 Planctomycetota bacterium
CGGTCCGCCACCCAGCGGCTGTTCGCCTGCAACAGCGCCATGCCCTGCCCGCGCCCGGCACGCGGCGGCAGCGTCACCACCACCGCGCCGGCGGCCGGGTCGATCCGCAACGTCACCCGCCGTGCCCGCGCGCTGCGCCGCCACTCGACCTCGGTCGGGCCATGCGGCAGCCTGAGAGTCTCGCGGGTCGGGACAGCCGGGGGGCGCATGCGGGCGGGAGCATGCCGTGCCGCCCGGCCGGGTTCAATCGCGACGAAACGGCAATGGCACGGGAGGACGAGAGGCGCGTGCAACCGGTTGATCCGTCACGCATCGGCCGGGCCGCGCCGGCGTCCCCGACGCTGCCGCGCCGGCCGGGACTCGACCGCGCGCACCCGCGCGGCATGGTCCTGCCCGCCTCGCCGGCCGCCCTCGTCCTGCTGGCGACGCTCGGCACGGTCTGGGGCGTGGCGCTCGCGCGCACCCACCCGCTGCGCTGGCTGCAGGGCAACACCCGGCGACTGCTGCGCTGGGCGCTGCTGCTCAGCCCGCTCTACCTCGCGCTCGTGCTCGCGCTCGTGCCCGCGCCCGTGCCCGCGCTCGCGCTCGTGCCCCGTGCTCGTGCTCACGTCCGTGCCCGTGCCCGTGCCCGCGCTCGTGCCCGTGCCCGCGCTCGTGTCCGCGCCCGCGCTCG
>JAPKHB010000654.1 GCA_026647295.1 Planctomycetota bacterium
GCTGCGGCGGGTCGATGACTTCGGACAGAACCGATACCGGCACCACGACACGCTGGCGCGCGCCACCGCCCGCATTGCGCCCGGTGATTCGATTTTCAACGTCGGTTTGGAAGTGACGCCGGGCGAGGAACGTCGCCTGGTGGTGGAAGCTTGGTCGGATAATGTTGAAGTGGAGAGCGTGCTGGAGTACCGCGGCGTGCAAGCCGGCCTGCAAATCGCTGCCGGCGCAGAACAGCAGGTGACCGTGACCTTGTTCCCGGTGCCGATTCCCGGGCGTCGCGTGGTGATGATCGCCGGCAGCGGATCCGGCGCGCCTGGTTCGCCCCGCAATCCGGTGCCGATCTTTCTGATCAGTGCCGATGCCTTGCGCGGCCTTCAGCTTGATGTCCATGCCCATGTCCGCGGGAACCCCGCGCGCCTCGGCCTGCAGCCGCGCGGTTTGGTGAAAGACAGCAACCTGCCGCTGCAGAATCTTGACAGCAACCTCATCGACACGGCCGGCATGCCCACGCTGCGCATCGTCATGTTCGATGACACCGGCCGCAGCCTGCCGCCGCTGCTGGAACCGCTGCGATTGTTTGATGTCGATTTTCAAATCGAGACGGGAATCACGCCCGGCACCCTCTACCGCCTGTGGTTGTCGGATTTCGTGGTGCGCGATCACAACAAC
>JAPKHB010000655.1 GCA_026647295.1 Planctomycetota bacterium
TCGCGGGTTTCCTCCATGGCGCGCAAGGCTTCCTGCCAGCGTCCGGCGGCAATCAAGACATTCAACCGTTCCTGCCGGGCGGAATCGGCATACGCGCAGTAGAAAAATCTCTCCTGCAGCGCGGCAAGCTCGGCGAGGGCCGCGTCGTACTCGGCCTGGCGGCGCAGCGAACGCGCCAGCAGCAACTGGCCGCGGGCTTGCGCCACATCATGCCGCGGCGATTGGCGCAAGAGCTCGAGGGTCTTGCGTGCCGCTTCCGAGTTCATCTGCTTGACCTGCCAATCCGCCAGTTCCCACAGCGCCTGGTTGTGATAGTCCGGATTTTCCCCCGCCGCAACGCGCTGCAAGGCGAGCACAATCTGCCGGGCAGCCACAGAATCCGCCGGCGCCGCGAGCTGTTTGCGCGCGACCGCGGCCCACAGCCGCAAATCATCCAGGCCGGCCTCCTCGGCAGCGTTGCTCAACAGCAGATCCACCCGCTCCAACAGCGCCGGTGCGGCGGCTGCCTCGCCTGACAGCGCCAGCCGGATGAGCAACTCATTGGCATGCGCGGCAAAACGATCGGCAGTGCCCTCGCTGAGCAGAGATTGCAGCGCCGCATCCGCGCTGTCACGCCAGGCCGGCGCTTGCCGGCCGGCGAGACGCTCACGCTCAGCGAGTTGATAGCAAC
>JAPKHB010000656.1 GCA_026647295.1 Planctomycetota bacterium
TCCTGCGCCAACGCGAGGACGAGGCTCTGGCGCGTCTGCGCGAAGGCCGCACCGCCGGCGTATCAAAGGCCGAGGCCGAGCTTGCGCGCCTGCGCGCCGAACTTGCCGACGCGATCGCCGCGGCCCGGGCCGGCGCCCCGCTGAATACGGCCGATCCGACGGTCCCGCGTCGATTGACCGATCTGCTCGATGATCTCCCGGAGCGCCTGGACCTCGCCCGCCAGACCGCGCGTGGCGTCGTGACCGGCACGTTCAATCCCTTCGCCGTCGCGGGTCTGGGCGAGAGCGCCATCGAACGCACGGCGCGAAATACCGAGGACATCGCCAGGAAGATCAACGAGATGCTGCGCGTGCTCAAGGAGGGCGGGCTGAAGTTCGCCTACTGACATGGCCATCGAAATCCACGAGAAGATCGAAAGCCGCCGCCTCGTCGCCGGGGACAACCCCAGCGCCGAGATGGTGTATGCCATCACCGGCACGACCAACGAGACCGAAGCGCTGCTGACGATCCACAATAACGCGCCGGTCCTGTTCGAGGTGGACACGCTGTTCCTTCCGCGGGACCGTGAGTTCGACGGTGATGCCGGCCTCGCAAAAGGAGGCGCCGAGATGCCCGAAGGCTGGTTCGCTCAGCTCCGTCTCCCCTTCCCGACCGACCTCGAGTAGTCGC
>JAPKHB010000657.1 GCA_026647295.1 Planctomycetota bacterium
TGCTTCGTCGTCGAACAACGCTATGCCGTGCACGAGCCTTACGGTGCCATCACCCTCGCCCGGCTGCGCGAGCTGCCCGGCGCGGTGCTCGGCATCGCGGCCAAAGATGACAGCGTCAATGCCCTGGCGCCCGACGAGGCGTTGTTCATCGACACCGAAACCACGGGACTGGCGGGCGGCTCCGGCACGCTTGCGTTTCTCGTGGGCGTGGGTTACTTCGAGCAGGATCATTTCGTGGTGCGGCAATACTTTCTGCGCCAGCCGCATGAGGAGCGCGCCATGCTGGCGGCGCTGCAACGCCACCTCGCCGAGCGCCGCGGCCTGGTCACTTTCAACGGCAAGAGCTTCGACATTCCCCTGCTGCTTACGCGCACGGTGTTGCACCGTCTGCGGTTCGATTTCGCCAGCCGGCCGCATGTCGACGTTCTGCACGCCGCGCGCCGGCTGTGGAAAGCGCGGCTGCAGGATTGCTCGCTCGGCAATCTCGAAGCGCGGATTCTCGGCGTGCAGCGCCGCGAAGACGTGCCCGGCGCGCTGATTCCGCAAATCTATTTTGATTTCCTGCGTACCGGCAAAGCCGATCAACTTCCCGAAGTGCTGGCGCACAATCGCCAGGACATCGTGACCACCGCCGCGCTGCTGGGCTGCATCGGCCGGCTGGTGCA
>JAPKHB010000658.1 GCA_026647295.1 Planctomycetota bacterium
ATCGACAACAAGGGCAATCTCGCGCTGTTCGGCTCCGGCGGTGGTGGCGGCATCTGCGGCTGCGTGGGCAATGTGTTGCCGACGCCCGGTTCCAACTACGGTCTCACCAGCGTGGACTTGGCCGCGCCCGGCAAGGACATTCTCAGCACCACGCCCAACAACAGCTATCAGTCCCTCTCTGGCACTTCGATGGCAACCCCGCACGTGAGCGGCATCGCGGCGCTGGCGCTGGCGCAATTTCCCGGTCTCACCAACTTGCAGTTGAAGCAACACCTGATGAACTCGGTCGACGTCAAATCCGGGCTGCAGGGTAAGATGGTGACCGGCGGCGTTCTGAATGCTTTCAAAGCCGTGAGCACGACGCCGGCCATGGCACCGTAGTGCATTTTCCGCGTGAAGAAAATGGAACAGCCGGCCTCGTGCGCACGAGCCGGCTGTTCTTCACTTCGGCCGTCAAATGGCAAAGAACTCACTGGCAGGGATGGCGCGGTTGGCGCTGGTCTCATCTTGAGCGGGGCGCCGCTGCCAAAGGTGGTCAGTTGCCTTGAGGCAACCTCAGCCTTCAGCCTGAGAATTGATTCTCAGGAAAAAAGGGCACGAAATGATGCAATATTCAAGTAGCGGCTAACTTGGCAATGTTATAGCGTTTTCTGATTGTGTGAAT
>JAPKHB010000659.1 GCA_026647295.1 Planctomycetota bacterium
CGTGGGTCTACTCGATCGCGTCGGCGGAGTTGTTCGCGATGCTGCCGGACGAGGAGCAGGAGGCGGTCTTCCCCGAGGCGCACCGGCGGGCGGCGATGGGCATCACCGACTTCACGCTGCCGACGCTCGACCGCTGGGTGCGCTCCGAGGCCGGGCGCCGGGCGTCGCTGCATCCGTTCCGCCGCGGCCACTTCCTCGGCAGCGGGCAGGGGGCGGCGGTGATCGCCGAGGCGGGCCTCGACGGCCGCTCGCAGTTCGAGGCGATCCGGGACTACGTGCGCGCGCGCTGAGCGGGCGCGGGAACCGGCGGGCCGGGCGCGCGGGCGCCCGGCCCGCCCGCGTTCGCGGCCTCGCGCGGCATCTCGGGCAGGTGCACGCGGAAGCAGGCGCCGCCGAGCGGCGAGTCGCCGACCTCGACCGTGCCGCCGAGCGCGGCGACGCACGGATCGTCGTCACCGGCAGCGCGGAGGCGATGTCGCTCGGCGAGGTCGAGCGCGGCTGGGGCGGCGACCTGCTCGCGGCGCGCGCGATCGCGTGGCTGGCCGGCCGGCTGCTCGAGCCCGCGGTGCCGGAGAAGGACGGCGACCGCGTGAAGCTCGTGATGTCGGCGGGCGCGCGCAGGGCCGTCGCGGCGCTCGCGATCGGCGGCGTGCCCGCGGTGGCG
>JAPKHB010000066.1 GCA_026647295.1 Planctomycetota bacterium
GGGCCTCGGCCAGCGCGAGGAGGAGGCGCGGGCGCCCGCCCCGCGCGGCGAGCGGGGTGAGGTCCAGCGCCACGGCGCCCGCCGCAAGGCGCCGCAGCGTCGTCGGGGCCCCGCGGCGGGCCGGCGCCGCCCCGGGCCCGAGCAGGGCCTCCTTGAGCCGCACCGCCAGCCGGTCGGCCGCCCGCTCGGCCCACAGCGCGCGGGCCCGCGCGCGCACCGCCGCCGGACAGCGTTCGGCGGCCAGTCCCTCCGCGCGGCGGGCGAAGAGTCCCTCGGGGGGGCGGGGCGGGCGCGTCATCGGTCGTCCTCCTCGGTCGGAAGGGGTCCCACGGGCCCTTCGTAGCCCAGGTCCTCCAGCGCCTTGCGCAGCGCCTCGAGGCAGCGCTGGCGCGTGGGCCCGATGCTCCCCACGGGCATCCCCAGGCGCTCCGCGATCTCCGCGTACGCGGGCCGCTCCGGGTCCACGAAGAGCAGGTCGAGCAGCCGCCGGCAGCGCTCGCCGATCGCGCCGTAGGCCTCGCGCACCGTCTGCACCTCCTCCAGGTGCGCCAGTTCGCCCGCGGGCAGCGGGCCGTCCTGCGCCTCCCGGCGGGCGACGGCCCGCTCGCGGCGGCGGGCGGCGCGCTGACGGCGGCGGGCGCGCCACGCCGAGCGCCGCGCCGTCTGCGACAGCCAGCCCATCAGCCGGGTGCGCCGGCGCAGCCGGCGCAAGGAACGGCACAGGGCGAGGAACACCTCTTGCACGACGTCGCCGGCCAGCCCGGCGTCCAGGCCGCTGCGCCGCGCGATGCCGTAGACGAAGTCGGCGTACCGGTCGACCACCGCCGCCCAGGCGTCCTGGTCCCCGGCGAGGCAGCGGCGCACCAGTTCGGGGTCGCTGGGGGGGTCCAGGGCGCCTCCTTCCGCCCGCGATGGTAGCCCGGCCGGCCCGCCAAGGCCGCGGGGGCGGGTCAGAGTTCGGTGTACTTGGCCGGGTTGCCTCGCGCGCGCTCCACCGGGTAGCGGCGGGCGTTGAGCGCGAGCTTGGCGCGCAGCGCCGCGCCCAGGTCCAGGTGCGCGGCGGCGCCCAGGTAGAGCACGAAGGTGAGCACGTCGGCCAGTTCCTCGGCGAGCCGTTCGCGCAAGGGGCCTGCCTGGGCGAGGTGCGCGAGGTCCGCGTCGTCCTTCCACAACACCACCTCCGCCACCTCGCCCACCTCGGCGGCGAGCCCGAGCACGAGGTCCTTCGGGCGGTGGAAGCGTGCCCAGTCGCGCGCGTCCCGAAAGGCGAGGACCTCACGCGTGAGTTCGGCGAGCGAGTCGTCCATGACGCGATCTTCACATGCCCGAGGGACCAAGGCCCCGCGTCCGGGCGCCCGGGCGCCGCGTCCTTCCGCGGCTGGCAAGGGGCATACCACCCGCGGTGCACGATGGCCGATGCGGCCCAAGGGCCGCGGCGCCTTGCCCGCCCCCGGGGGCCATGCTCGACTCCCGGCGCATGGCCCGGCGTCCCCTCCGCATCCAGGTCCCGCCCGCCAGCGACTGGCTCGGCCTGGACGAGATCGGCTTCCTCGGACGCTGGGTGCTCTCGGCCAACCGGCGCTGGCTGCTCGCGCACGGCAGCGTGCGGGGCCGCGACCCGACGCAGTGGTCGAGCGACCTGCCCGTGGGTGCGGCGTTGCTCTTCGACCACGGCGTCGAGGCGATGCGCCTCACGGGCCTGGTGCGCCCCGAGACGGTGGCCGTCTCCGAGGCGGGCGTGTTCGCGGTCTACGAGTGGGGGCGCTCGGACGACTTCCTGGGGCCGGCCTGCCAACTGCGCGCCTTCACCGCGCAGGGTCGTCAACTCCTCAAGCTGCAGCCCGGGGCCGTCGTGGATCATCCGGCGCTGTCGCCCAACGGGCGTTACCTCGTCTTCCACACGCTCGCCGCGCCGGCCGAGTCCCCGCGCAAGTCCGACGGGGCGAGCCTCTTCGCCCTGGACCTGGCGGGCCCGCTCCTGCTCTGGCAGGCCCCGGTGCCCGTGCGCTGGCCCACGGGCATCACGTTCAGCCCCGACGGCCGCACCGTGCTCGTGCACGGCGAGGGGACGCTGACCGAGGTCCCGCTGCGCGAGGGCCCCGGGCGCCCGGCGGCGCCGACGAACGGCTGACCGCGCCGGGCGAGCGCCGCCTCCCGGTGCGCCGCACGTCCGTATCGCCTACCCCGCAACGCCGGCCACGTCAGCGGCCGAGCAGGAGGCGCTGGTGGGCCAGCGTCGTACGCCAGACCCCGTGGCGGCGCCAGCGCCGGTCGCTGGTGCGTACGCGCCCGCGCGCAAGGCGCACCGCGCCCAGGGGCGCGAGCCGCCGCAGGAGACCCACGTCCTCCAGGCGGGGCAGGTCGGGGAATCCGCCGGCGGCGCGCAGCGTGGCGGCGGCGAGGAACAGGGCCTGGTCGCCGTAGGGGCGTCCCAGCAGGCGGGAGCGCAGGGCGACGCCCGTCTCGACCAGGCGCAGCGCCAGGCCCGGCCCGTCGATGCCCAGTTCGAAGGCCCCGGCGGCCGTGCCCCGCCAGCCGAGCACCCGGCGCAGGCGGCGGCCGTAGCCGGGGGGCAGGCGCGTGTCGGCGTGGAGGAAGAGC
The DNA here is from genome assembly GCA_026647295.1 of Planctomycetota bacterium. Taxonomy (GTDB): domain Bacteria; phylum Planctomycetota; class PLA2; order PLA2; family JAEUHO01; genus JAPKHB01. Next base: position 2,602 of record JAPKHB010000066.1, read on the forward strand.
AGCGTCGCGGCGCGGGCTGCGCGCGCCCCGGCGTTGAGTTGGCGTCCGCGCGAGGCGGATTCCTCGACGACGCGCGCGCCGAGGGCGCGGGCGATGTCGGGGGTGCGGTCGCGGCTCCCGCCGTCGGCCACCACGACCTCGATGCCCGGCTCGCGCAGGGCCGAGAGCAGCGCGGCGGCGAGTTCCTCCTCCTCGTTCAGCGTCGGAAGCACCACCGAGAGCCACGGAGGCGCGGGCCCCGGGGCGAGGCGCCCGCGCGCCCACGCGGAAAGGTCCGCGGGCGTGTCGAGGTCGCCCAGCGCTTCGAGTCGGGCGACGCGCAGGCCGGCCGCCCGGGCGACGGCGAGCGTGCGCGCGAGGAGGTCCCCGCCGCCCCAGGGCATCCCGGTCCACAGCGCGGGCACGGGGCGACGCAGGCCGAGCAGCCAGTAACCCCCGTCCCGGGCCGGTCCGAGCACGAGGTCCGCGCCGTCCAGCGCGCGCGCGGCGGCCTCGAGGTGCCGGGGCCCGAGGTCCGGGCAGTCGCTGCCGATCGCCAGCACGCGGCGCGCCCCGCGGGCAAAGGCCGCTTCCAGCGCACGGCCGAGTCGGGCGCCCAGGTCCCCGGGACCCTGCTCGCCCGTCGCGTGCCGCCAGCCCCGCGGCGCCCAGGGACCGTCCGAAGGGGTGCCCGTGAGCCGCAGTTCGGCCGAGCGACCGGCGCGGCGGGCGAAGCGCCGTGCGGCCTCGAGCGTCCCCGCCAGCAACTCCGCGTGAAGGCGGGCGGCGCCGCGGGGGCCCAGCAGCGGGATCAGCCGCGTCTTGGCGGCGCCGGGCTCGGCGCGGCGCGCCAGCACCACCAGATGTTGGCCGCGGGGCGCCCGCACGCCGCCCTTCAGACCAGGGCGCCGCCGCACGAGGAGCCCGCCCCGGCGGTGCAGCCAAAGCAGTGCGGCCCGGTGCGCACGCGCCGGCGCGCGAAGTCCGCGCCGAGGTCCTCCACCCGCATCCGGCCGGCGCCCGCGCCAAGGCCGAGCGCCAGGTTGAAGTCGCAGTCGTAGAGCGTCCCGTCCCAGCGCACGCTCACCTGACGGCGGCACATCAGGTGCTCGATCGTCGCGGGGTTGAACGCCGTGCGCAGCCGCGCCTCGTAGTCCGCGAGGGCGCCCTGGCGCGCGAGGTCGCGGGCGAAGCGGCCGATCGGCATGTTCGCAAGCGCCCGCAGGCGGTGAAAGCGCACGCCGGCCTCGCGCTCCAGCACCGTGCGGTAGGCCGCCTCGAGTTCCGCCTCCGGCGGCGGCAGCGCGGGGCCGAGCGGGTTGTAGACCAGGTCGAGCGGAAGGTCGGGCCGCACGCCGTAGCCGACGGCGTTGAGCCGCCGCAGGGCCTCGAGGCTGCGCGCGTGGACCCCGGACCCCCGCTGGCGGTTCACGTTCTCCGGCAGGTAGCAGGGCAGGGAGGCGATCAGCCGGACGCGCCGTTCGGCCAGCCACTCGGGCAGGTCCTCCCGGCCGGGGTCGAGCAGCACCACGAGGTTGGTCCGCACGATGACGGCCAGGCCGCGCGCCCGGGCGGCGTCCACGAAGGAGCGGAAGCAAGGGTGCAACTCGGGTTCGCCGCCGGTCAGGTCCAGCGTGCGCGCGCGCAGCCGATCGGCGGCGTCGAGCACGGCGCGAAACGTGGGCTCGTCCATCGCCTCGGTGCGCCGCGGCGAGGACTCGACGTGGCAGTGGCGGCAGGCCAGGTTGCAGCGCAGGCCGACGTTGACCTGCACGGTGTCGACGCCGGCGGCGCGAAGGTCGGCGCCGAGCGCGGCGCGCACGCGCGCGGCGAAGGGGTCGGGGCCGGCCGGGCTCGGCGCGGGGGACATCAGCGCGGGCCCGCGGCGGGGGAGGGGGCGACCGGCCCCGGGGGGGCAAAGGGCAGGCGGAGCAGCGCCCCGAGGCGCTCGGTGCGGGCCGGGTCAAGGCCCGGGAGCCCGTAGCGCGGGCGGGCGGGGCCGCGCCTTGCGCGGCGGGTGCGGGCGAGCCGGTCCCACAACGAGAGCACGCTGGCGTAGTTCGAGTCCGTCTCCGCGCGGTCGGGCGAGTGGTGGATGCGGTGCAGCGCCGGCGTCACCACGACGAGCCCGAGCCAACGGTCGAGCCGCTCCGGCACCCGGGCGTTGCTGTGGTGGAAGAGGATCACCGGCAGCAGGATCATCTCGTAGAGCACCACGTGGCCCGCGCCAAGGCCGAGGAGGAGCGCGACCGGGACGCGCCCCGCCGTGCCCAGGAGGATCTCGCCGGGGTGGAAGCGCACGGCCGTGCTGGCGTCCACGGCGGGGTCGGCGTGGTGGACGCGGTGCCAGCGCCACAGGAAGGGGACGGCGTGGTTGAGGCGGTGCCAGGCGTACATCCATAGGTCCAGGCAGAGGAGCCCGAGCCCGACGCCGAGGGCGCCCCTTGCGCCCAGCGCGCCGAGCAGGCCCGTCCCCGCCGGGGGCCAGGGCGCGAGCCAGGCCAGGAGGCCGCCCACCAGGAGGGCGTTTCCGGCCCCGAGGAGCAGGTTGCGCGCGTCGTGGCGCAGGCCGCCGCGGCCCTCGGCGAAGGCCGGCGCGAGGTGCTCGACGGTCCACAGGATCGCGAGCGCCGCCCCCGTGGCCAGGGCCTTGTGCTCGGCGAGGGGGGCCGGCAGGGCGTCCATGCCTCATCCTCAAGGCGCGTAGGGCGGCCGGCAGACGACCGGTGCGCCGTCGTAGGGTGCATCCGGCGCCGGCGGGAGCGGGGGCGCCGAGGCCACGCTCGCCACCGCGAACAGCGCGCCGAGCGCCAGCGCGACCACGCCGGCCCGCCGGGCCGGGGCGCGCAGCGTCGGGGGGACCAGGACGGCGCAGAGGAGGAGCAGCGCGCCGAGGCTCTGGGTGGGAGCCGAGCCCAGGCCGAGGAGCCCGGCCGGACACTCCAGCGTCCCGCGCGCCTCGAGGAACACGTGGAAGAGGGCGACGCCGAGCCCCCCGGCCGCGCACAGGAGGGCCGTGGCGAGCGCCGTGGGGCGCGCCCCGGCCCCCGGCACCAGCCCGCCGAGCAGCAGCGCCCCGAGCGCCGCCATGGCGAAGGTGCGCTGGTAGAAGCAAAGGGGGCAGGCCTTGAGTCCGAGGAGCATCGAGAGGGCGAGGCTGCCCAGCACGGTCGCCAGGGCCACCAGCGTGGCCAGCACGTAGCCACAGCGGCCGGCGGCCGGGGCTTCGGGGGATGCAGCGGGGCCTACGGGGGCGGGCATGGAACGCCTCCTGCGGGGTCGGGCCGGTGGACGTCCGGCCCTTCGGGAACGAGCGGTTACGATCGCGATTCCCGAACGAAGTATACGCTGCCATCGCCCCAGGCGATCGAGAGGCGCCCACAGGCCAGCACGAGGGAGCGGCGGCGAGGTCCCCGACGCACAGCGGGGCGGACCCCGGCGCCGGCACCTAGGACCCGAGGTCGGTTCCGACCGCCTCCACGAGCCGCGCGTGGGCCGCCCGCACCTCGGCCTGGGCGTGTTCGGACTCCAGGCGAAATGCGAGCAGGCGGCGCAGTGCGTCCAGCACCTCCAGGAAGCCCCCCCGGGCGGCCCGGTAGGCCGCCGCGGCGTCCTCGTAGGCCTGCTGGGCCTGGGCCAGATGCACGTCCCGGTACAACTCGTGGACGCGCTGTGCGGTGTCCCGCGCGGCCACGGCGCTCTCGACCTGCAATCGCGTGTGGTTGCGGGCCGCCTCGAGGCGGGCCTGCGCGGCGCGCAGGGCGGTGCGCGACTCCGCGATCCACGCGTCCTTCGCCCCCAGCCACGGGTCGGTCCACACCTTGGGCTTTGGCGCGAGCGGATCGCGTTCGCGGTCGCTGCCGCCCGTAGCCGTGCCCAGCCCGCGCATCTCGCCCAGGTTGGGCGAAGGCCCTGGGTAGGTGGTGCGTTCCGCCAGCGCGATCATGGCGGTCATCCGGTCCACCCGGGCCTGGAGCCGGAGGAGGTCGGGCTGGACGGCGCGAGCCTCGGCGAGCAGGTTGCCAAGGGCCGGCGGCCGCGGCGGCAAGGGGGACGGGCCAGCCGGGCCGAGCCCGACGTCCGGCCCCAGGTCCATGAGCGCCCGTAGCCGCGCGCGCGTGACCTCCTGCTCGCGGCGCAACGTCACCAGGTCCGTGCGGACCTTGGAGACCTCGACCTGCGCCTGGAGCACCGCCGTCTTCGACCCCGTGCCCGCGGCGAGCCGCCCGTGGGCGGATTCCGCGACCTGCTCCAGGAGGCCCGGGACGTCCGCCAGGATCCGCTCGGAGGCCTCCAGGTCGACCAGGCGGGCGTGGGCGATGCGCGCGTCGCGCAGCACTTCGCCGACTTCCTTGGCGAGGCCCGCCCGGGCCTCGGCGACGGCGTGGCGCACGACGGCCGCCTTGAGCTCCAGCGTCCCCGGGGCCGGGAAGTGGAAGTCGAGCCGGTCGCCCGGCAGCGCCATTCCGATCCCGAGCCGGGCGTCGCGCACGAACGAGGCGTACTGCTCGAGCAGCGTCTCCAGGTGTGCCACCTGCGCGAACTGCTCCACCCGGCTCTGGACCGTGAGCCGCGCGGCGGCGAGGCCCGGGTGGCGTTCGTAGGCCGCCGCTTCCACCGTCGCCAGGGGAACTCCGGCGGCCAGCGAGGCGGGGAACTCCGGCGTCAGGGTCCGGGCGCGCAGCGCCTCCATGGCGGGGGTGCGCAGGTCCCGGCCCGTCGCCAGGCCCGTTTCGGGGTCCGCCGTGCGCGCCGTGGCCCAGGCGGCGCGCAGCGCCTCCACGCTCTCGCCGAACGCGCGCACGGCGTCGTCCTCCGGGGTGCCGGCCGGGGGGCCGCCGCCCGGCGGCGGCGCATGGGCCGACAGGTCGTAGGGACGGCCCCCCAGGGCGGGCCCGTGGCATGCCGGCGCCAGGAGCGCGACGGCCAGGAGGGGGAGCGGTCTCACGGCACGTCCTCCCGCAGGGACTCGAGTCCCGTGCCCACGAGTTGTTCCAACCGCGCGAGCACCTCCTCGTGGTCTGACAGCGCGCGCTGGTGGGCGAGGTGGAAGTTGAGCCAGACGCTGCGCGCCTCGAGCAGGCGGGCGAAGGGCTCCCGCCCGGCCTTGTGCTGCTCTTCGGCTGTGTACAGGGCCTGGGCGGCCTGGGGAATGAGCGAGTCTCCGTAGAGGCGCACGAGGCGTTCGGCGTTCTTGAGCCGGAAGTAGAGCCGCCCGAGGCGCGCGCCGACGTCGGCGACCTGGGCCTCGCGCTCGTAGCCGGCGGCGCGGGCGGCGTGCTCCGCCTCGGCGATCCGGGCGCGGTTCTTCGCGCCCCACACGGGGAGCGAGATCCCCAGTTGCAGGCCGATGGCGTCCTCGCCGCTGCCGCTCACGGGCATGGACGCGTCGCCGATGAAGGTGCGTTGGACGCCCACGGTCAGGTCCGGAACCTGGGCCAGGCGCGCCAGCCGGCGGGCGTGGTGCGCGGCCCGGACCCGGTGGATCGCGGCCTGGATCTCCTGGCGGCGCGCGAGCGCGAGTTCGTGGAGTTCCTCGCGCCCGGCCCGAAGTGGCCGGAACCGCAGCGCGGCCGGCGTGCCGATCGGCGCGCCCGGCGCGCGGTCGAGCAGGCCGTTGAGCTTCGCCCGCTCGGCTTCGAGGAGTTCCTCCAGCGTCACCGCGTCGTAGGCGAGTTGGGCGACGGCCGACTCGGCCCGAAGGACGTCGAAGAGGGTGAGCGCCTCGACCCCGTCGGGCGGCTCGCCGCCCTGTGCCGCGGCGCCCTGGGCGGCCAGCAGCGTCGCCAGTCTGTGGTTCTCGCGCACCAGTTGCGCCGCCCGGTGCAGGTACACGAGTTCGGCATAGGTGACCTTGGCCTCCGCGACCGTGTCCCGCAGTGCGATGTGGTAGTCCAGTTCGCGGACGCGGGCCTCCTCGGCGGCGGCCGCCCCGGCCGCCTCCAGCCGCGGCGGGAACGGGATGCGCTGCGAGAGTTGCACGGCGCGCTCGTTCGGGCCCACGCGCGTCTGGACGGGCTCGAGCATCTCGACGTAGCCGAGCATCGGGTCGGGCCAGGCGCGCGCCTGGGCCGGGCGCTCCCGCGCCGCGAGCCAGCGGTGCTGGGCCGCGGCCAGGCGCGGGTTGTGCGCGGCCACGGCCTCGAGCAGGACCGCGAGGCCAAAGCCGTCGTCAAGGGCCGGGGTGGCCCGCGCAGGCGTCCCGCCCCCCGGCCCCGAGTCCCCGTGCACCACGGGCGGCAGCGCCGCCGCGTGGCCCTCGCGCGTTGCGCCCGTATCCGTCCCCCGGCTCGGCGCCCCGCGGCAGGCCGCCAGCACGCCGAGGATGGCCAACCCGACGCCCGTGGCCCTCCACCCTCCGGCGCGCATCCGGACCTCCTTCCCGTGCGGCTGGCGCGCGCCGCCCCCACCTCGCGTAGCCGACGGAACCGCCGCGGCGGGCGGGCCGTCCGGCGGCGTCACGGGGTGGCGGCGAGGGGGAGTCATGGAGCCTCCGGGGCCGCGCCCCCTGGCGGCCCGTCCGGGCCCCTGGAGCCTGCGGCGAGGCGCCCGCCCGCCCGCTGGGCGCGCCGCACCCGGCGCTCCTCGAGGGCGGCAAAGGCCGCGGGCACCACGAACCAGGTGATCATGGCGACGAACATCCCGCCGATGGACGGCAGGGCCATGGGGCGCATGACGTCGCTGCCCCGTCCTTCGGCGAGGAAGATCGGGAGCAGGGCGAGGATCGTCGTCGCGGTGGTCATGAACGCCGGGCGGATGCGCTTCTGGCCGGCCTCCAGCACGCAGGCCCGCACGTCCTCGACCGTGGCGGGCCGGCGCTGGTCGAGGACCTGCTGGATGTAGGTCCCGATCACGATCCCGTCGTCGGCCGCGATGCCAAACAGCGCGATGAATCCCACCCACACGGCCACCGTGAGGTACGCGCCGTAGGCGTCCAACAGCAGGAACCCCCCGGCGGCGGCAACCGGGATCCCCAGGAACACGACGAGGGAGGGGCCCAGCCGCCCGAAGTGGAGGTAGTGGAGCAGGAGGTTGATCAGGAAGCACAGGGGGATCAGCAGGCGCAGCCGTTGGGCCGCGCGCACCTGGTTCTGGTAGCGGCCGCGCCAGTCCCACCAGACCCCCTCCGGGAGCACGACGCGCCCCTCGGCCACCGCCGCCCGCATCCGGCGGTCCGCCTCCTCGACCAGGCCGACCTCGTCGCGGCCCTGCGCGTTGAACATCACGTAGCCCACCAGTTGCCCGCCCTCGCCCCGGATCATCGCCGGGCCCCGCACGAGGTGCAGGTCGGCCAGATGCCGTAGCGGTACGTAGGTGCCCGGGTGGACGGGAACCGGGATCCGGCCGACGGCGTCCAGCCGGTCGCGTTCCCCGCGCTCGTAGCGCACGCGGATCGGGTAGCGCTCCCGTCCCTCCACGCTCTGGGTCTGGGGCATGCCCCCGAGCGCGACCTCGATCGCGTGCTGGACGTCCACGATCCCGAGGCCGTAGCGCGCCAGGCGCTCCCGGACGGGGCGGATCTCCAGGTACGGCTTGCCGTGCAGGCGCAGGGCCGTCACGTCGGCGGCCCCCGGCACGTCCTTGAGCGCCTGCTCGAACGCGATCGTGGCCGCCTCGATCGCCTCGGGTGTCGGCCCGAAGATGCGCTGGCCGATCGAGGCGCGGATCCCCGATTGGAGCATGAGGATGCGGGTCTCGATGGGTTGGAGCCAGGAGGGGGCGACCCCGGGGACGTGGGTGCGCTTGCGAAGTTCCGCAACCAGCGCCTCGCGCGTAAGGCCCGGCCGCCACCGGTGGCGGGGCGCGAGCACGAGGATGGTTTCGACCATGCCCACCGGGGCGGGGTCGAGCGCCGTTTCGGCGCGGCCCGCCTTGCCCACCACGCGCACGACCTCGGGCACGGCCATCATCGCGCGGTTCTGGGCCAGCATCACGTCCAGGGTCTCGGTCAGGGAGCCGTGGGGGAGGATGCTGGGCATGAACAGGAGCCCCCCCTCGTCCAGGGGCGGCATGAACTCCCGTCCGATGCCGGGGAAGCGCGCCTCGAGCGCCGCCAGGGGCCGGATCCGGGCCGGGTCCACGCCCAGGGCCCCGAGCCCGGCCCGCACGGGCGCGAGCACGGTCGCCGCTCCCAGCCACACGAACAGGCCGAGGAGCACCAGCGCGAGGGGCAACGCCGCGAAGAGCAGCTTGTGGCGCAGGACCCAACCGAGCGCCGGCGTGTAGGCGCGCACGAGGGCGCGGGCGAAGGGGTTCGCGTCCAGCGGGTGGAGCGGCTCGACCAAACCCTTGAAGGCGAGCCCGCCCACCGCCAGGGCGACGGCGAGCCCGAGCCACAGCGGCTGCACCACGAGCAGGCCGGAGAGGAGCGTTCCCGGCGCGCCGCGCGTGGCGTCGGCCCACTGGAACACCAGGGCCCCGGCCACGCCCCCGAGCACGCCCCCGAGCAGGCCGGCCAGCGGCCGCGCCAGGCGGCCGGGCCGCAGGAAGCCGTGGGCCAGGACCGGAATCACCGTGACGGCGACCAGGAGCGCCGACGCCAGCGCGAAGGTCTTGGTCCAGGCGAGGGGACGAAAGAGCTTGCCCTCCTGGTCGGTGAGCAGGAACACGGGCAGGAAGCTCACGACGGTGGTCGCGATCGCGGTGACCACGGCGCCGCCCACCTCCGTGGCCGCCTCGTGCACCGCCTGGCGCCGGCCCTTCCCGGGCGGGCGCTCCGTCAGGTGCCGGTGGATGTTCTCGGTGATCACGATCCCCATGTCGACCATCGTTCCGATCGCGATCGCGATCCCGGCCAGGCTCATGATGTTGGCGTCCACGCCGAAGACCCGCATCCCGACGAACGCCACCAGGACCCCCAGCGGCAGCGTCGTGGCCACCAGGAGGCTCGACCGCACGTGCAGCAGGAACAGGAGGATCACGAACACCGTGATCCACACCTCGAACTGGAGGGTCTCGATCAGCGTGGCCTGCGTCTCCTCCACGAGCAACGTCCGGTCGTAGAACGGCACCACGGCGACGCCCTGCGGCAGGGTCGGGCGCAGCCGGTCCAGGGCCGCCTTGACGCGCCGGATCACGTCCAGCGGGTTGGCGCCGTAGCGCATGGTGACGACGCCGCCCACGACCTCGCCCCGGTGATCGGCAAGCGCGCCGCGCCGGAAGGCGGGCCCCAGCGAGACGCGGGCGACGTCGCGGACCCGGATCGGCGCGTGCTCCCGCTCCACGACCACCGTGGCCTCGAGGTCTTCCAGGCTCTTCACGAAGCCGACGCCGCGCAACAGGTACTCGACGCCCTCCTCCTCCACCACCTTCGCTCCGACGTCCAGGTTGGAGCGCCGCACGGCGGCGGCGAGCTGCCCGAGCCCCACCCCGTGGGCGCGCAGGCGCTGGGGGTCGGCGTCGATCTGGTACTCCTGGACGAAGCCGCCGACCGAGGCCACCTCGGCCACGCCGGGGACGATCTGCAGCGCATAGCGGACGACCCAGTCCTGGATGCTGCGCAGTTGGCCCAAGTCGTGGTTGCCGTCCCGGGACTCGACCGTGTACCAGAAGACCTGTCCCAGGCTCGTCGCGTCCGGCCCCAGGCCCGAAACCACCCCGTCGGGCAAGTCCCGCTGCGCCACGTTCAGCCGCTCGAGGACCCGGCTGCGCGCCCAGTAGATGTCGGTTCCGTCCTCGAAGACGACGTAGATCTGGCTGAAGCCGAAGCCCGACAGGGAACGCACGTCCACCACGCGGGGGATCCCCTGCAGGGAGACGGCCAGGGGGTAGGTGACCTGGTCCTCGACGTCCTTCGGGCTGCGGCCGGGCCAGGGCGTGTAGACGATGACCTGGTTCTCGGAGATGTCCGGGATCGCGTCGACGGGGACCTCGCCGTAGGCCATCAGCCCGTAGGCCGCCAGTCCGAGCACGAGGAGCAGCGTGAGCATGCGGTTGCGCAGCACGCCGCGGAAGAACGCTCCGGCGACGCCGCCGCCCCGCAGGTCGGTGGCGGTCGGATCCTCGGACTCCGCAGGCTCGGCGCGCCACCAACCGGAGGGAAGCCGCCAGCGCATGGCCTACACCGCCCCGCCGCCCGAGGCGGAAGCACGTGCGCCGGCTGCCGCCGGACGGCGGCGCCGGGCGGTTCGGGCGGGCGCACGCGGGGGATGGGGGGGGCAGGCCATGGGCAGGTCAGTGTCCGGCGTGCGGGTCGGCTTCGGCGCGCGCGCCCGCGGCCTCGGGGATCATCAGGCTGGGCTTCCCCGTGAGTTGGAGTTGGCTGTCGAGCAGGAACTGTCCGCGGAGCACCACGAACTCGCCTTCTTCCAGGCCCGACAGGACGACGACCTCGGAGCCGACGCGATGGCCGGTGCGGACCTCCCGGGGCTCGTAGATCGCCGGCCAGCGTTCGACGCCGTCCGGCCCCGCCGAACCCGGGGCCTGGGTCATCACGAAGGCGATCGCGTGTCCCCCGCCGCCTTCGAGGATCGCACTACGGGGCACCAGCCGCACGGGGCCCGGCGTCGTCACCGGCGCGCCCGCGGCCGGGGCCGGGTCGTGTACGCGGCCGTCGGCCGTGAGTTCGACGCGCACGTGGGCTTCTGCGAAGAGCCCGGGCCGCAGGCGGCCGTGTGGGTTCTCCAGGTCGACCCGCACCCGCAGGATCCGCCGCTGCGGATCGAGCATCGGGTCGACGAAGGCGACGCGCCCCTCCCACAGGTCCCCCGGGAGCCCCGGGACGCGCACCTCGACCGCCTGGCCGACCCGCACCGCCCCGGCGTCCTCCTCGAACACCTCGAGCAGGGCCCACACCTTCCCCAAGTCGACCACGGTGAGCAGCGGATCGCCCGTCCGCACGTAGTCGCCCGCCTGGACCCACTTGCGCACCACCGTGCCCTCGGCGGCCGAGAGTACTTCCACGTGGTCGTGCGCAACGTCCGCCCGCTCGATCTCGTCAAGGGTGGCCTCGGGCATGCCAAGGAGCGCGAGGCGCCGGCGCACCGCGGCGTGAAGCGTGCGGGCGTCGGCCAGGCGCTCCGCGGCGCGGGGACCCTGCGCCTCCTTCGCAGCCCGCAGGGCCCGATGGGCGGTCAGCAACTCCTCCTGGGCCGCCAGCAGCTCGGGGGCGTAGAGCATCGCGACCCGTTCGCCGACGGCGACCGTGGTGCCGGTGAAGTCCACGTGCAGCGCGTCGATCCGTCCCGCCACCCACGCGGTCACCCGCGCCTCGCGGCGTTCATCGTGGGCGATGCGCCCCAGCGCGCTTTTCTGCAATACACCGCCCGTGGTCTGTTCGGCTCCAGCGTCAAGGCCTTCCCCAATATCCCTGCCCTCAGCGGCGCCGTTCAGCTCGGGCCGATTGCAATCCAGAGATCGCAGATCG
>JAPKHB010000660.1 GCA_026647295.1 Planctomycetota bacterium
GGCACGGCGACGTCTGCCACGGCCCGGCGCTGCGCATCGGCTCGACGACCAAGCCGCTGCGCATCCACGCGCTCCTCGACGACGCGTCGCGCTTCATCGTGGCGATCGAGGCGCGCCACAGCGAGCGCGAGCCCGACATGCTCGCGCTGTTCCTCGCCGCGCTCCGCCGCCATGGCGCGCCCGACGGCCTCTACCTCGACAACGGCTCGACCTACCGCGGCGACGCGCTGCGCCTCGCCTGCGAGCGGCTCGGCGTCTCGCTCATCCACGCGCGGCCCGGCGACGCGCCGGCGCGCGGCAAGATGGAGCGCTTCTGGCGCACGCTGCGCGAGGGCCTGCTCCACCACATGGGCACGCCGGGGAGCCTGCACGACGTACAGGTCCGCCTGCTCGCCTTCCTCGCGAAGCACTACCACGTCTCGCCGCACGCCTCGCTGATGGGCAAGACGCCGGCCGAGGTGTACGAGACCGCGCCGCGCATCGAGCGCGCGATCTCCGACGTCGAGCTCGCGGCCGCGCTGCGCGCCGCCACGGTCCGCCCCGCGCCCGCGCGCTGGCCCTGGTTCGCGGTCCCCGCGGTCGTGGTCGCCGGCCTCGGCGGCATCGCGGTGTGGAAGCTGACGGAGAAGACGCCCGCGCCGCCGCCACCGCCGCCGCCGCCCG
>JAPKHB010000661.1 GCA_026647295.1 Planctomycetota bacterium
GGTTGGTACATGCGCGTGGCAGAAGACACACCGGACAACACCAAGATTGAGTTTAGTGTCACGATCACCGCCACCAACGCCGGGCCTTTCACCGACAGTTTCGCGATCATCACCGGTCCGCCGCTGCCGGCGGGCGGGCCGTTGGTGCTGGACGGCTATGTGCTGGATGATTCGCAACCGGCCAGCCAGGAGATTCAAGCGCGGCAGGAGAGCCGGCGCCAGCAATTTCGCGAGGCGGCGAAGAATGGCTATCTCAAGCCCGGCTATTCGCTGCTGGACAGCAGTATTGTGGTGCATCGCGCCGGCAATGGCGATGGCATCATCAACGGCGGCGAGATCATCGACATTTACCCGCGGGTGCGCAACGATGGCGCTGAAGCTTATGAGGTGCGCGCCTATTTCAACAGCCCGAGCGAGCCGGCGATAGGCATCGATACTTACGTCTATTTCGGCACGATTTCAGCGGGAGAGACGCGAGCGGCGGATAATCCGTGGACCATTGGTATCAAACTGGGCACGCCGGCAGGGACGGTCATCACCCTCGAGGTGGTCATCGACCAATTGGTGGGCGGAAGCGTGACGGAAACGCTGGTTCTCACCACCGGGCCTTCGCTGGGCATTCCGCCTGCCGCCGAGGCGGGAGCGCTGCTGGCGTCCAATAC
>JAPKHB010000662.1 GCA_026647295.1 Planctomycetota bacterium
TATCTGTTGGCATGCCTGGCAGGTGGTGCTCACAGACACTCAGAATTTGATCCAGAACCAAATCGAATGAGTCAGGTGTTTTCTAAAACGCCTTGCGGTCACTTCGCGTTGTTTGCGCCTCAGCGGTTCCCGGTTGGTGAATTGATCAGGCTAACATCGCTTCAGCGCCTGGCCGCAAGCTCTTTGCGGATGCGGCTCAGTGATTGCGGGGTAATGCCGATGTACGAAGCGATTTGGTTTTGCGGCACTTGCTCGACCAGACGAGGGTAGGTTGCGACGAACGCCAGATAACGTTCTTCGGCAGAGGCGCTGAGCGCGGCGTTGATTCTTTTGTGCGTGGCAACGTAGTTTGATTCCAGAAGCAGACGGAAAAATCGTTCCATCGCGGGAACGACTGCGAAAAGTGTTTCCCGCGCAGATTTTTCCAGCAGCAACACTTCGGAATCCTGCAATGCATCGATGTTGTGCGTTGACGGCGTGCCGGCGAGAAAGCTGTTGAGATCGGAAATCCACCAGTCTTCAATTGCGAACTGCAGGAGGTGTTCTTCCCCCTTGTGGTCGATCGTGTACTCGCGCAGGCAGCCATTGTTGACAAACGCCAGATATCGGCACACCTCGCCGTTCTGCAGCAGCGCTTGCCGTTTCCTGACCGTCCGGTGCAC
>JAPKHB010000663.1 GCA_026647295.1 Planctomycetota bacterium
CAGGAATCGGTCGAAGGCCTCGCGCCCGTGCTCCACGTAGCCCTTGCGCACCATGGCCGCCGCGAAGTGCGGCCGGGTCCAGCTTTCTTCTTGGTTGCCTTCTTGGCAACCTTTTTGGCGGCTTTTTTCTTGGCAGCGGCTTTCTTCTTCACGGCCGGTTTGGGAGCGGCTTTGGCTGGCATCGGCGCAGGAATGGGTTCCATGCCGGCTTCCGGCATGCCGGCGCTCGTGTCCTCCTCTTCCTCCTCTCCCTCCGACCAGGTCGAATCCGACAACGAGCTGCCAAACGGTTCGTCTTCGTCAGACTCTGTGGGGTTCAATTCAGAATCCGCGGGATCGTAGCTCTCCTCGTCGTCGTCATCTGAGGGGGAATAAGGCCAATTGTCCATCGCTTCCTCCACAAAAGAGTTTGGGAATTGCGTATCACACGCGTGATTTAGGCTCGCTTGACGCGGCAAAAAATAATTGATCAATTTGCGATATGCAAGACGAATTTTACAACAGCCAAAAATAATGTGTTTTTTTTGCGGCGATAAAATGCCCATTTTACCCTTTGCTTGCGCGGCCCGGCGCGCCTGCGTGAGGTTCCTGCCGGAGGTTTTTCTTCTCGACGACAGCGCGCGCGAGCTTGCCAAGCGTCCAAAACCCGCATTTTTTGCGGT
>JAPKHB010000664.1 GCA_026647295.1 Planctomycetota bacterium
TGTCGCCGCCTTCCTCACGCTGGTGGGCTACTCGTTGAATGACACGATCGTGGTTTACGATCGCATTCGGGAGAACATGGTGCTGCTGCGCCGCGAAGCCATGAGCATCGAGAAGGTCATCAATCTGAGCATCAACCAGACGCTGAGCCGCACGATCTTGACCTCCGGCACGACGCTGATCGTGGTGGTGATCCTGTTCCTCTTCGGCGGTGAAGTCATTCGCGGCTTTTCATTCTGCATGCTGGCCGGCATCATCATCGGAACGTACTCCTCGATTTTTATCGCGGCGCCGCTGGTGGTGGAGTGGTACCACCGCCATCAAACTGCCAAGATCAAGATGAAACCGGTGGGAGTCCGGTAAGCCCGCGTGGATCGCCGGCGGCTCAACCCTGAACACATGAGAGGTGTGACATGAATGTGCAGGAAAAGCAGGTGGGTGATATCGTGGTGCTGGAATTGTCCGGCAAGATCATGGGAGGCCCGGACGCCAGTCTGCTCAATGACAAGCTGCATGAGTTGATCGACAAGGGCAAAATCCACATCGTCGCCGATATCGGCGGCGTGGAGTGGATGAACAGCTCGGGCTTGGGTATTCTCCACGAGGAGCGTATGAGCGTATGATCGAACGAGCCGTTTGACCGGATGCCGCAGCCTTCTCCCAC
>JAPKHB010000665.1 GCA_026647295.1 Planctomycetota bacterium
GCGCGAAGTCCACCACTGCCGGCGTTGCAGCGTTGAGCGGCATGGTCTCGAAGCTCCACTGGAACGTGCCGCCCTCCAGGTCATGCCCGAACTGATCGCTCGCCGTGCTGTCGATCGTCACCGTGTAGCGCGTGCCAAACTCGAAGCGAAAATCCGGGGTGAAGAGAAACTCTCTGGGATTGTTGGCGACGGTGCTGAGCACGCCGGCCACTGCCGGCTGCAGGCGAAACGCCGCTTGCACCGAGGCGGTATTCATGTTGCGCGAAAAGGTGATGCGGATCGGCGCATAGACATAGACGTTTTGACCATCCGGTTCCGGGCTGACCTGGCTCACGTGCGGCAGCGCCGTAGGAACCAAACGGCCGTCGGCGGCGCTGAACGCGTGCGCGGCAACCGTCACCGTCGCGGTCAGCGGCAGGTACTCCGGCGCGGCGATTGCCACCGTGTAGGTGCCCGGCGGAAGATCGTCGAAAACATAAACGCCGTTGCGGTTGTTGTCGGTGGTGTAAGTGCGGTTGCCGGGCTGCAGCGTGACCGTGATGCCGTTGAGCCGCGCGCCGTTTTTCGCGTCGCTGATGAGGCCCACCAGCGCGCCGGTGGACATTTTGCCGGCGTTGTAGTATTCAAAAAAGCTCATCGCCAGGGCGCGCGCTTCC
>JAPKHB010000666.1 GCA_026647295.1 Planctomycetota bacterium
AGAAATATTCGCATCCAATTTTCAGGTGAAGGAAGAAAATCTGTAATTATTCATCGTATACATGGTAAAGAATTAACTAACTAACCTTAAACACCTAACAATGCATCCAACCGATGCCGCCAGTAAGTGCTTTTGAAAGAGTTGGGGGATGGAATCAAGTTTGCCGTGTTTACGAAAGTTGGTAGCGAGATGGCGGCACGGTTGATGCAGGCGTTAGGCACTCCATATTCAGACAATGATTTTTCAATGAAGTCTAACAAACCTTGATATAGCTCTTCACCAAGCCAATTGGGTTGAAGTTTTAACTTTGGAAAACCTTTGGTGTAGAGTGGCAGCAAATCTTTTAGAAAAATTCGCATTGGAAAGTAAATGTCACTCTTTAAATTTACATCAGAAGATGAACTTAATTCCTCCGATCTCCTAAACATTTCAATCGCTAAATAATTCAAAACAGAAGTCTTTCCACTACCAGGTTCGCCAAGTATTACAGCACACTTATTATTTTCAATGAACTCTAAAACCGGTAAATCCCCCTTTGTTGTGTGGGCAAACTGTTCCACGTATAAATTTTCTAAAGTTATAGTGGGAATTTTATCGTGATTCGTAATTTCGCCCATTATTGCCAGAGGAATTGTATTGCATTGCGTTGCTAGTTC
>JAPKHB010000667.1 GCA_026647295.1 Planctomycetota bacterium
CGTGAAAACGCCGATGAGAATGAGCGCGACCGCCACCGTGAGCGCGGCGATCAGCGCCGCCATTTTCGCGCGCGCCAGCCCGTCGATGCCTTCTTTGAAGCAGTACCACCAGCTCAATTGATCGTCACTCCTCCCTCGATGCGCACCACGCGCTTGCCGACGCCTTCCACCAGGTTGTAGTGGTGCGTCGCCATGAGAATTGCGGTGCCGCGCGCGTTGATTTTGTCGAGCAGCTCCATGATGCCGGCGGTGGCTACGGGATCGAGATTGCCGGTTGGCTCGTCCGCCAGCAGGACGAAGGGATTGTTCACCAGCGCGCGCGCGATGGCCACGCGCTGCTGTTCACCGCCGGAAAGTTCATGCGGCATGCTGTAGCGCTTGTGGCTCAGGCCGACGTTCGCCAGCACGCGCAGTACGTTGCGTTTGATCTCGCGCTGCTTGCATCCGGTGACGATCAAGGCAAAGGCGACGTTGTCATAGACGTTGCGGTCTTCCAGCAGACGAAAATTTTGAAACACGATGCCGAGCTGGCGCCGCAACAGCGGAATCTGGCCGGACGTGATGGTTTTGGAATTGAACCGCCCCACCACCACCGTGCCATCGCTGGGTTTCTCCGCCATATAGATCATGCGCAAGACGGTGCTCTTGCCGGC
>JAPKHB010000668.1 GCA_026647295.1 Planctomycetota bacterium
GAAACCCACCGAGGCGGAACGACGCGGGGTGCCGCATCATCTCTTGGATTTCCTCGACATCGAAGAACCGTCCGACGCCGCGCGCTTTCGCAAGGCCGCGCTGGAGACGGCGCGAGAGATCGCGGCGCGCGGGCGCGTCCCGATCGTCGTCGGGGGGACCGGCCTCTACGTGCGCGCGCTGGCGCGCGGATTGTTCGAAGGGCCGGGCCGCGACGAGGCCGTGCGCGCGCGCATCGAGGAGCGCCGCGAGTTCAACCCCATGCTCGGGCACCGCGGCTGCCGGCTCGGCATCACCTTCCCGGAGATCTACCGCATGCAGGTGCGGGCGATCGCCGAGGCGGCCTGCCAGGTGGCGGAGTCCGGCGTGAAGGTGCGGCCGGAGGTGATGATCCCCCTGGTCTCCCACGTCGGCGAGCTGTCGCGGCTGCGCCAGCTCGCCGAGCGCGCCGGCGTCGAGCTCGAGGTCGTCGACGCGCGCTACCCGCGCCGGCGCCAGGTGCTGCTGAAGGAATGGCGCGAGCGCGAGGCCGGTCGCGTCGCGGCGCAGTAAAGGCGCGGCAAATCGCTGCATTCCGGTCCGGAGAACCGCACGCCATCTCTCGGCGTTGCCACGAGCCAATCCCGGAGAATTGAATGATCGACGCGCACGTCA
>JAPKHB010000669.1 GCA_026647295.1 Planctomycetota bacterium
GGCCGGGCACGACCTGATTGCCCAGGCCAAGACCGGCAGCGGCAAGACGGCCGCCTTCGCCCTGGCCCTGCTCGATCGCCTCAACCCGCGCAGTTTTGTCGTTCAGGCCATGGTGCTGTGCCCGACCCGCGAGCTGGCCGACCAGGTCACGCAGGAGATCCGCCGCCTGGCGCGCTTCGAGGCCAACATCAAGGTGCTGGCGCTGTGCGGCGGCACGCCGATGCGCCCGCAGCGCGACAGCCTCGAGCACGGCGCCCATGTCGTGGTCGGCACGCCCGGGCGCATCATGGACCACCTCGAGCGCGGCAGCCTGGCGCTCGACGCCCTCGACACGCTGGTGCTGGACGAAGCCGACCGCATGCTGGACATGGGTTTCCACGACGACATCGCCTTCGTGGCCAGCCGCTGCCCCTCCGGGACCCCCGACCGCGCGGCCTCCGCGAGCGCCGCGCCGTAGGCGTCCGCCGCGTCGGCCCACCTCCGCGAGCGCCGCGCCGCGTCGCCGCGCTTCATGTGATCCGCGACCGTGGAGCCGGCCGCCGGCTCCCCCGGCGGCCGCGGGTCCGGGCCGGCGCCGAGCGCCGGCGCGCCGGTGAGGGTCGCAGCGGTCACCAGGGCCATCATCTCGAGTATCACGCGTCGCATGCGGGCC
>JAPKHB010000067.1 GCA_026647295.1 Planctomycetota bacterium
AGCGCCAGCGGTTCGAGCAACTCCAGCGCCCGTTCGGGGTCCTCACGCTGCAGCGCGGCCTCGGCCAGGAGGCGCGTCCCGTAGGCGAACGACTGGTCGTCGCCGGCGAGTTGCGCGGCCTGGCGCAGGTCCTCCTTCAGGAACTCGTCGTGCGGCGCGCTGGCCAGCGCGTCCAGCAGCACGGCCACGGCCTCGCCGTGCGCCTGCTGTGCGCACAGGACCTGCGCCAGGGCCCGCAGGGCGTCGACCTCGTGGTCGGGCTGGCGGAACTCGCGCGCGAGCGCCGCCAGGCGCCGGAAGGGTTCGGGGTCCCGGGGCGCCTGTTCGCTCCACTGAAGGAGGAGGCTGCGGGCGAGCAGCTCGCGGCGCGCGGACAGGGCGTTGGCCGCCCCGGCGGACAGTTCCTCGGCCGTCGCCGGCCGGGCCTGCCCGCCCTCGACCAGGGCCAGGATGCTGCGCAGGACGTCGATGCGCGAAAGGCCCAGCGCCAGGGCGACCTGCGTCACCGACAGCGTGCCGTCGAGTTGGGCGCACACCGCCGGGGTCGGGTCGTCGGCCTCCCGCGGCGCGGGGGGCGCCGCGTGCGTGCGCACGTACAGCGTCGGGTACCAGCCCAGGCGTTCGCGGATGCGGACGCCGTCGTCCATGCGCCGGGCGGCCCGCAGCAACACCCCGGCCGTGTCCACGGAGGCCCGGCCCAGCAGGCGCACGCGCCGCGGGTCGAGCGGACCCTCCTCGAAGCGGAACTCGCCCTGCTGCCAGCCGACCAGGTCGGTGATCACGTCCTCGGCCACGTTGGCCAGGACCTCCATCACGTCCACGGCCGCCAGCAATCCCTCTTCGAGCAGGTGGTCCAGAAGCGCCAGGCCCCGGCGGTCGCGCCGGCGGGCCTGGGCGAGAAGGTCGGCCGCGAGCACCCCCCGGCTCACCAGCGCCTCGAGGACCTCCTCGGCCTCGACCCCCTCGGGCTCCAGCACCCGCAGCGCCCCTTCGCCCAGGTACAGCACGGCGCGTTCGGCCCCGCGGCGCAGGGTGAGCGTGCCGCTGGCCTGCCCGTGCAGACCGGTCTGCAACAGGTCGGCCAGTGCCAGGTGCTCGATGTGGCCCTGCAGCGCCATGCGTCTTCCACGGGGTCCGGGGTCCGGCGGACCCGCAGGGCCCTATCGGCCGGGCCCCGCGGCCCCCTGAAGGCGGGCGGGCGGGCGGGCCGGCCCGGCCCGGCCGGGCGCGGCGGCCCGCGCTACTCGCCGTCGGCGCTGGCCAGCCGCTCCCGTAGGCGCGCGTTGCGCTCCGAGACGGTGCGCCGCATCCGGGCCCGGAAGGCCCGCAGGCGCAGGTGCAGTTCCTCGTCCCCCAGGGCGAGGATCTGGGCGGCCAGGAGGGCGGCGTTGAGCGCGCCGCCCTCGCCGATGGCCACGGTCGCGACGGGCACCCCCCCGGGCATCTGCACGGTGCTGTACAGCGAGTCGGCGCCGCCCAGGGTGCGGGTCTGGATCGGGATCCCGATCACCGGCAGGGTCGTCAGGCTGGCCATGAACCCCGCGAGGTGCGCCGCGCCGCCGGCCGCCGCGATCAGCACCTTGAAGCCCTTGAGCCGGGCCGTGCTGGCGAACTCGTGGGCGATGTCCGGCGTACGGTGCGCGCTGATCACCCGCACCTCGTAGGGGATGTCGAACTCCTCGAGCTGCTCGACGCAGTGGCGCACCACCGGCCAGTCCGAGTCGCTGCCCATCACGACGGCCACCAGCGGGCGGCGCGTGTCGACCTCGACGCCGGCCGCTTCCTTGCGCCCCGGCCCGGCGGCGTCGGTCGGGCCCGCGGCCATGGTCAGCGCGGGTCGCGGCCGGTGAGCCGCCGGTGGATCTCGAGGTAGGTCTGGCGCGTGTCTTCCACGACCTCGGGGGGCAGCGTCGGCGCCGGCGGCGAGTGGTCCCAGCCCTGGGCGTCCAGCCAGTCGCGCACGCGCTGCTTGTCGAACGAGTCCTGCGCGCGCCCCGGGGCGTAGCGGGCGGCGTCCCAGAAGCGCGACGAGTCGGGCGTGAGGATCTCGTCGCCCAGCACGAGGCGCCCCGCGCGGTCCAGGCCGAACTCGAACTTCGTGTCGGCGATGATGACGCCGCGCTGCGCGGCCAGTTCGCGCGCGCGGGCGTAGAGAGTGAGGGTCACTTCCTCCAGGCGCCGGGCCATCTCCGGCCCGACCACGCGCGCCGCCTCCGCCCGGCTGATGTTCTCGTCGTGCCCCACCTCGGCCTTGGTCGCCGGCGTGAACAGCGGCGGGTCGAGCCGCGCCGAGACTTCGAGGCCCGGCGGCAGCCGGTGGCCGCACACCTCGCCCGTGCGCTGGTAGTCCTTCCACCCGCTGCCGACGAGGAACCCCCGCGCGACGCACTCCACCGGGAGCATCTGGAGGCGCTTGACCAGCATGCTGCGCCCGGCGAGCACCGCGCGGTGCGCGCGCACCTCCGGGGGCATGCGCTCGACGTCCGCCGTGATCAGGTGGTTGGGGATCACCCCGTCGAGGGCCTCGAACCAGAACAGCGTGAGGCTCGTGAGGATCCGGCCCTTGTCGGGGATCGGCGGCGAGAGCACGACGTCGAAGGCGCTCAAGCGGTCGGTGGCCACGATCAAGAGGTCGTCGCCCACCTCGTACACGTCCCGCACCTTGCCGCGGCGCAGGAGCGCGAGGCCTTCCAGGTCCGAGGAGTGGAGCGCGGTCGACGTCATGGGACCTCCGGGGCGGGGGGACGCGGGCTGGATCATAGCCGCCGGGTCCTACGCGACGGCCCTAGGATGCCGAGGGTCCCCGAGGGAGCGCCGCGCCGATGGACTGGGCACCGCCCGCCGACCTGGGCCCGCTCGAGGGCACGGCCCGCGTCCCGGCCAGCAAGTCCGTCGAGCAGCGCGTGCGCGTGCTCGGGGCCCTGTGCGAACCGCCGCCCGGGCTGCCCGCGCGCTTCGGCCCCCCCCCGGGCGCCGACGTCGAGCACCTCGCGCGCGCCCTGGCCCGGCTGGGGACCTGGCGCGGGAGCGCGCTCGGGGCGGGCCGGGAGCGTCTCGCGCTCGACGCAGGCGAGGGGGCGACGGGCTTTCGCTTCCTCCTGGCGCTGGCGGCGCTGCGCCCCGCCGGGGCCCGCACGCTGGTCACCGGCCGCCCGGGCCTGCGCGCGCGCCCGCACCGCCCCGTGGGCCGGGCGCTCCTGCGCCTCGGGGCGCAGCTCCACCGCCGTCCGAGCGGGGCCTGGCGCGTGCACGGCGGGGGGCTCCGCCAGCGCGGCCCGCTCGTGGTGGACGCCACGCGCACCAGCCACGCGGCCAGCGCGCTCGCACTGGTGGGCTGGCGCCTTGCGGGCGGCCTCTCGGCCCGGCTGCTCGGGCCCGTCGTCTCGCGGCCGTACCTGGACCTCACGCTGGCGGCCCTGGCCCGCTTCGGGCTCGCCGGCCGCCTCGAGCCGGCGGGGTCCGCCGACCTCTGGCTCGTCACCCCGGAGCAGACACGCGGATCGGCGGCCGTGCCGGCGGACCTGCCGGCGGACGCCTCAGCCGCCGCGGGCCTCCTGGTGGCCGCCGCGCTGCGCGGCGGGCGCGTGCGCGTGGAGGGCCTGCTCGGCCCGGAGCCCCAGGCCGACCTCCTCGCGCTCGACCTGCTCGAGCGGGCGGGCGTGGGCGTGGCCCGCGGCGCCGACGGGGCGGTGGAGGTGGCCGCGACGCCCGGCCAGCCCCTGGCCCCTCTGGGCCGCGTCGACCTCACGGCGGCCCCCGACCTCATCTTCCTCGCCGGGGTGCTCGCCGCGGCGGCGCGCGGGACCACGCACCTCCTCGCGACCGCCCGCACGCGCACCAAGGAGAGCGACCGCGAGGCGGGGCTCGCCCGCGCGCTGGGGGCGCTGGGCGCCCGGGTGGCCGCGCTGCCCGGCGCCGGCGGCCTGGCGGTCACGGGCGGCGCACTGCGGGGCACGCGCCTTTCGACCGCGGGGGACCACCGCGCGGCCTTTGCCTTCGGCGCGCTCGCGCTGCGCGTCCCGGGCCTCGTCGTCGGCGGCGCCGCCTGCGTGGCCAAGTCGCACCCGGAGTTCTGGGCCGAGCTCGAACGGCTCGGCGGGGCGCGGGGGCGCGCAACCAAGGGGGCGGCTCCCCCGAGGGGTACCATGCCGCCACCCGGCCGGAGTCCCGCCCCCTGATGCCCCGTCCCGCGTTGCGCCTGCCCGCCCTGCTGCTTCCCCTCCTGCTCGTCGCGCCGGCCCTGGCCGGCGGCGTGCTCGGCGAGGCCTGGGAGGAGGGCATCGAACGCGGCCTGGTGCGCCAGCGCCAGGAGCAGCGCAGCACCACTGCGGACGCGCTGGTGGGGAAGTACGAGCGCACGCTGCGCCGCCAGCCGGCGGTCGAGAACCGCTACCTCCTGGCCCGGGCCCACGGACTTCGGGCGGCCGAGCAGGCCGAGCAGGCCAAGGCGCGCCCCGGCGGCGAGGCCGCCCGCCTCGCGGCGCTCGCCGCGCGCGACCGGGCCGAGGCGCGTCGGCTGTACGCCGACGTGTTGCGCGACGCCCCGCGCTGCTACTTCGCCCACCACGACCTGGGCGTGCTGGCGCTCCAGGACGCGCCGCCGGACGAGGCCCGGGCCTTTGCCCACTTCAACGACGCCTACCGGATCCACCCGCGCTACACGCCGACGCTGCGCCAACTCGTGAACCTGTACGCGGCCCGCAAGCAGCACGAGGCCGCGGTCGACCTCCTGCGTGCGATCCTGGACGTCGAGGGCGAGGACGACGAGGGCCGGCTGCGCCTGGCCGGGCTGCTCGGCGAACTCGGGCGCCACGCGGAGGCCGCCGCCGAGGTGGAACGCCTGCTCGCCCGGCCGCGACCCGACCCCCGCGCCTACCTCGCCCAGGCCCAACTCGACCTCGCGTTGGGGCGTCTGGACCGCGCCAGCGGCACCTTCCGCCGCCTGATGGCCGCCAACCCCTCCGCTCCCGGGCCCTACGTCGGCCTGCTGCGCGCCGCGCAGGCGCGCCGCGAGGCCGACCCCAAGGACCGCGGGGCCCTCGAGGACGCGCTGGAGGCCCTCAAGGGCCTGTACCGCCTCGAGCGCGACGCCGAGCGCCGCGAGGCGCTGGGGCGCGACCTCCAGGGGCTCGAGCGCGCGCTGGCCGCGCCCGCGGGCGACGCCGCGCCGCCCCCGTCGGTGGCGCGCGCGCTGGAGG
The DNA here is from genome assembly GCA_026647295.1 of Planctomycetota bacterium. GTDB lineage: Bacteria > Planctomycetota > PLA2 > PLA2 > JAEUHO01 > JAPKHB01. The sequence goes on from JAPKHB010000067.1 coordinate 5,199, forward strand.
CCCTCGGCCACGCGGACGAGCGCGCACGGCTGCAGGCCGTGCTCTACCTGCTCACCCGCGAGGAGGTCCCGAGCCCCGAAGAGCAGCGGGAGGTCCTGCGGGCGCTGTCGGGGCGCGTGACGCCCGCCGGCGAGCCCGCCCCGCAGGTGCGCGCGGCGGTCGTCGGCGCGCTCGGGCGCCTGTACGGCACGGCCTGGCTGTGGGTCACGCGCAAGGGCCTGCGCGACCCCGACCCGCGGGTGGTGGCCCAGACGGCCGACACCCTGGTGGGCATCGCCCGCCGCGACGGCAACGCGCAAGGGGCGGTGGTCGCCGCGCTGGCGCTGGGCGCCGAACGGCCCGACGCGCTCGCCTCCGCGGCCTGCCGCCTGGGCGTGCTCGCGCTGCTCGGCGTGCGCCTGCTGGGCGTCGCGGACGACGCGGGCGAGGAGGAGCACCGCCGGGCCTTTGGCCAGTGGCTCGCCTCGGCCGTGGGCCAGGATCGCATCTCGGAGGCGCTGCGCGCCTACGGTCGGGTGGGGGACCCGCACGCCCACGAGGTGCTGCTGCCCTGGCTCGAGCGCGGCGACTCCTTCGTCGGGCGGGCGGCGGTGGCCGCGCTGGCCGAGACCCGCGCGCGCGTGCGCGAGGACGACCTCAAGGCCTGGTACGCGCGCCTGCCCGGCGCCGACCACGCCCGCCTGGACCGGGCGGCTTTCGACGCCCTCAAGCCTGCGCTGCTCGCCTGGGCCCGCGAGGCGCCGAGCCGCTGATGGCCGCTCGGGCGCTCGCCCTCCTCCTCCTGGGCGGCCTGGGCGCGGGGCTCGTGCTCCCCGCGCGCGCCGACGCGCCCTGGGAGCAGGCGGTCCAGCGCGCGCGGCGCGAGCAGGACCGCCTGCTCCAGGGCGCCGAACGCGAGGCCGAGCAGCGCAACCTCGTGACGCTGTACCGCAACCGGGCCATGGCCCGCGCCACCGCGCTCAACCAGTACCTGCTGGGCCGCATCCTCTACTACACCGGCCGCGAGGACGAAGCCCGGGCGCCGATGCAGGAGGCGCTGCGGCTCGACCCGGGCTTCTGGTTCGCGGAACTCGGCCTCGCCCAACTCGCGCTGCGCACGCGCGACCTCGCGGCGGCCCGGCAGGCGATCAACAGCGTGCGCAGCCGCCGCCCCGCGGACCTCAACGCCCTCAAGCTCGACGCGCACCTGTGCGTGGCCGAGCGCCGCTGGCCCGAGGCCCAGCGCCTGCTCGAAGCCGTGCTCGGGCAGAGCCCCGAGCGCCCCGAGCAACTCGCCCTGCGGCGGCTCCTGGGCGAGGTGGCCATGGAACTCGGCCAGTGGGAGACGGCCCGGACCTGGATCGAGGCGGTGCGACGCGAGGCCGGCGACGACCCGGTGCTCGCCTGGCAGCACGCGGTGGTGCTCTTCGAACTGGGCGAGGACGAAGGCGTGCTGCAGGCGCTCGCGCGCCTGGAAGCCCGGGCGGAGAAGAGCCTGCCCGTGCTCAACCTGCGCCAGGCGGCGCTCCTGCGCCTTCAGCGCGTGCCGGAGTGGATCGCGACGCTGCGCGAGATGGAGCCGCTCCTGCCCGAGGGCCCCGAGCGCGCGGAGGTGCGGGCGCTCCTCGCGCAGTACGACCGCGGCCTGCGCCCGACCCCGCCCGAGCCCGGGTTTCGGCGCGACCCCCTCGCCGAGTTGCTCCAGCGCATCCAGGCCGACCCCGACCCGGACCGGCGCCGCGAGGCGCTCCAGCGCTACTACGACGCGGACCTCGCCACCCTCGAGGCGTCGGTGCTGGCGCGCTACGACCCGACCGTCGAGCCCGACCCCGGCTGTCGGATGTGGGTGATGCGCCTGCTCGGACGCTTCGGCCGCGACAGCGCGACCGCCCGGACCGCGAGCCAGGTGGCCACCTACCTCGCCCGGGCGCTGGACGACCCGGCCTCGCGCGTGCGGCGCATCGCCGCCGAGGAACTGGGCGCCAACGGCGACCCGGCCGCCACGCTGTACCTGCTGCGGGCGCTGCTGGCCCAGCCGCTCGACCCGCTGCCCGCCGATCCCGGGATGCGTCAGGCCCTGGAGGTGGAGTTCAACGCCTACCGCATCGCGCTCTCGCGCGCGACGCGCCGGCCCGACCTGCCCGCCAGCGCCGGCACCTGGGCCCCGCTCGAGGCGGCGGCCGGGATCCAGGCCGGCTGGGCCGAATGGGCCCGGGCGCCGGAGGCGGTCGCCCCGCTGTGCGAGGCGCTGGCGGCCCTGTGCGGCGCCGAGGGGCGGCCCGAGCTCTGGTGCCTCTCCTGGGCGAGCACCTTCGTGGTGGAGCCCTACCCCGACCCGGTCGCCCTGGCGGCCTACCGCCACATCCGCGCCGAGGTGGAGGCCCTGGACCCCGAGCGTCGGGCGCTGCGACTCCTGCGTGACTTCCCCGTCCACTCCGACGAGGACCTCGCGCAGGGCGGGGCGGCGCCGCTGCGCACGGCCGTGCGCGAATGGTGGCGGCGCTTCCTTGAACTGCGCCGGGCGACGCCGCCGGGCGCCCCGCAGGGCCCCTCGCCCGGCCTCCCCCCCGGCTCCTCCCCGCAGCCCCCCCCGGGGGCCCGCTAGGGAGGCGGGGGCCCCGTCCTTTCGGGTCCTGGAGGCCCGCCGCGTGCGCGTGATCTGCATCGACGGTCCGGCCGGAGTGGGCAAGAGCAGCGTGGCCCGGCGCCTGGCCGAGGTCGAGGGGCTCGCGTACCTGGACAGCGGGGCGATGTACCGCGCGGTGACCCTGGTCGCGTTGCGCCGGGGGGTCGCGCTCGCGGACGCCGACGCCCTGGCCCGGGTGGCCGCGGACCTGGCGATCCACCTCGGCGCCGACGGCCGGGTGACGGTGGACGGGGAGGACGTGAGCCCGGAACTGCGCAGCCAGCGGGTCAGCCAGGCCGTGTCGCACGTGGCCAAGGTGCCCGCGGTGCGCGAGGTGATGGTGCGCCACCAGCGCGACTTCGCCCGCCGCCACCTCCGGGTGGTGGCCGAGGGGCGCGACATGGGCACGGTGGTCTTCCCCGACGCCGAACTGAAGATCTACCTGGACGCCGACCCCGCCGAGCGGGTGCGCCGGCGTCTGGGCGAGGCCCGCCCGGCCGAGGAGGGGGGCGAGGGGCCCGAGAGCGAGGAGACGCTCAAGGACCGCGACCGCATCGACAGCACGCGTCCCGTGGCGCCCCTTCGGCCCGCGCCCGACGCCTGGCGCCTCGACACGACCCACCTGACCCTGGACGAGGTTGTGGCCCGGGTCCGCGCCCGGGTACGATCCGGGACTTGACCCCAGGCCGCCGGCATGGCGCGGCCCCCCAGGCTGGGCCGGAAGCGATTCCGCCCCCCGGGGGGCGACCCTGCCGGCGCGGGAGGGCAAGGCCCGGTGGCCCGCTCCAGGCTCCCCACGGCGGGGGGCCCGGGCGCCCGGCCCTGCACCTTGGGCGGCCGACGGCCGCCTGCTCCCAGGCCGCAGATCCCGATTGGCTTCCATGCGCGCACGCGACAAGATCCGCCGACTCGACCTCTCGCCCGAAGACCTCGACGCCCAGGTGCAGGACATCCTGGCCGGCACCACCGACCTGGCCCAGCGCTACGCCCAGGGCGCGGCGGAGTTCACCCCGAACAAGGTCGTGCGCGGCCGCATCGTGGACATCCGCAACGGCGAGGTCGTGGTCGACATCGGCTACAAGTCCGAGGGGATCGTCCCGGTCAACGAGTTCCGCAACATCGACGAGGTCGACGTCGGCGACGAGATCGACGTGCTGCTGGAGAGCGTGGACGACGCGGGCGGGGCCGTGTCGTTGTCCAAGCGCAAGGCCGACCGCATCAAGGGCTGGGAGCGCGTCGTCCAGACCTACGGCGAGGGCGACGACGTGCGGGGCCACGTCCTCAAGAAGATCAAGGGCGGGCTGCTGGTGGACATCGGGGTGCCGGTGTTCCTGCCCGCCTCCCAGGTCTCGATCCGCCGGGCCAACGACATCGGCGAGTTCATCGGCAAGGACATCGAGGCGCGGATCATCAAGATCGATCCCGAGCGCATGAACATCGTCATCTCGCGGCGCAAGCTCATCGAGGAGCAGCGCGAGGAGGCCAAGAAGCGCCTGCTCACCGAGATCAAGCCCGGGCAGATCCGCGTGGGCGTGGTCAAGAACATCGCCGACTTCGGCGCCTTCGTCGACCTCGGGGGCATCGACGGCCTGCTCCACATCACCGACATGTCGTGGAGCCGCCTCACCCACCCCTCCGACATGCTCAAGATCGACGACGAGGTGGAGGTGATGGTGCTGCGGGTCGACAGCGACCGCGAGCGCATCGCGCTGGGCCTCAAGCAGAAGTTCCCCAGCCCCTGGGAGACCGTCGAACTCAAGTTCCCCGTGGGCAGCCGGGTCACCGGCAAGGTGGTCAACGTCATGCCCTACGGCGCCTTCGTCAAGCTGGAGGACGGCATCGAGGGCCTCGTGCACGTGAGCGAGATGTCGTGGTCGAAGCGGATCAACCACCCCGAGGAGGTGGTGAAGATCGGCGACGAGGTCGAGGTCGTCGTGCTCGACATCAACCGCGAGAAGCAGGAGATCTCGCTGGGGATGAAGCAGGCCGACGGCAACCCCTGGGACGGCGTCGAGGAGCGCTACCCGCCGGGGGCCGTCGTCGAGGGCACCGTGCGCAACCTGACCAGCTACGGGGCCTTCATCGAACTGGAGGACGGCCTGGACGGCCTGCTGCACGTCTCGGACATCTCCTGGACGAAGAAGGTGGCCAACCCGATGGACCTGCTCGAGAAGGGGGCGCGCCTGCGCACCGTCGTGCTCTCGGTCCACCCCGACAAGAAGCGCATCGCGCTCGGCCTCAAGCAGCTCGAGATCGACCCCTGGCAGAAGGAGATCCTCGAGACCTACCGGCCCGACAGCGAGCACGCCGGCAAGGTCACGAAGGTGACCAACTTCGGCGTCTTCGTCGAGTTGGAGAACGGCCTGGAGGGCCTGGTCCACATCTCGGAACTGACGCCCGCCGACCACCTCAAGCCCGGCGACCGCGTCGCGGTGCGCGTGCTGCGCCTGGACACCGAGGAGCGCAAGATCGGCCTGGCCCTGGACCGCGAGGCGATGGCCGCCGTGGAGGCGGACGGGGATTCGGACGCGGACGCGGGGGCGGGCGAGGCGCAGGCCGGGGCGCCGGCGGCCCACGGGACCTCCGAGGACACCCCGACAGAGTGACCCCGGGGTGACGGCGCCGGGCGAGGCTTTGCGCCCATGCCCGGCTGCGCGTCTTCCTCCCGGCGCCCGGTCCCCGCCGGGGCCCCTGGCTGGGTCCCGGCGGGGGCGCGGCGACTCGCCCTGTTCGTCGCGCTCGCCCCGCTCGGGCTCGCGGGCTGCCAGGCGGACGCGGGCCCTTCGACCGAGCCCCGGCCGCCCTCGCTCGAGCCCGTCGTGCTCGGCCACGCCAGCCCGCGGCGTGCGCCGGAGGACAGCCAGGAGCGCCGCCGCCCGGACCCTGCCGCGGCGGGGTGGCCCGAGAAGCTCGCCCTGGCACAGGGCTACGCCGCGGGGGGCTACGACGCCGAGGCGCTGGCGGTGCTCGACGCCGCGCTCGCGCTCTCGCCCCCCGAGCCGTGGGCCGGGCGGCTTCGCGACCTCAAGGCGAGCCTGCGCCTGCGCCGGGCCCAGGAGACCCTCCTGCGCATCGTGAGCCGCGGGGCCCGGGACTATTACCCCTTCGGCCGCGACGTGGAGGTGGAGGTCCGCCTGGCCAACGTCTCGGGGGCGGAACTCGTCTTCGCCGCGCCGCCGCCGGGCGCTTCGCCCAGCGCGCTCACGCTCGAGGTGCGCTGCGTGGACCGCGACGTGCACGCGTCGCGGCTGCGGCGCGCCTGGTCGCGCACCTTCGCCCTCACGGCCGAAGGCCGCCCGCCGCTGGTGATTCCTCCGGGCGGCGAACACGCCGTCCGCGTGCGCATCCCGGCGGCCGATCTCGGACCCCCGCTGGCGGGCCTGCGCGTCCTGGAGGTCTCGGGCGTGCTGCGCCCCACGGGCCTCACCCGCGGCGGCGAGCCCCGTTCGGTGCGCGTGCCCGTGCGCGCCGGCCGCGTCGTCGTGCTCCCGGAGGGCTACGAGCCGCTCGCCCGGGACCCCCTCGGCGCGCTGGAACAGAGCGCCGCGACGGGCGCCGCCCTCCACCTCCTGCTCGCCGCCGAGTTCCTCGCGCCCGGCGAGCGGCCCGAGGCCGCCGCCCGGCTCGCGGCCGTGCTCGCCCGGGGCCCGCCCGGCCTGCGCCGGGCGGCGGTGGGGGCCCTTGGACTCCTTCGGGAGCGCGCCGTGGGCGAACCGCTCGCCCCGTTCGTCGGGCCCCTGGTCGCGGCGCTCGCCGAGCACCCCGACGCGGCCGAGGCGCTGATGGAGGGGCTCGCCGAGGTGACGGGCCGGCGGCTCGCCCCCGATCCGCGCCTGTGGGCGGACTGGTGGCGGCGCGAAGAAGGCCGCCGCCCCCTCGTCGCGCCCTACGCGGAGGACTGACCCGGGGGCACCAGGCGCGCAAAGCGGCGCTTGCCCACCTTGAGCACCTCCGGGCCGCCCAGGGCGACGCGCGCCTGCCAGTCGCCCACGGCCACGTCGCCGAGCCACACGGCCCCGCCCTCGATGAGCCGGCGCGCCTCGCTCGTGCTGGTCGCAAAGCCCGCGCGCTTGATCAGGTCGACGATCCACCAGCGGCCGTCGGCGCCGGGAGGATCGACGGGCACCTCCGCCAGCTCGGTGGGCAGGTCGCGGTGGCGGAAGACGCGCAGGAACTCCTCGCGTTCGGCGCGCCCGCGTTCGGGGCCGTGGTAGCGGGAGACGAGCGCCTCGGCCATGGCGAGCTTGGCCTCCATCGGCGGCCCCTCGAGCAGGGCGGCGATGCGGGCGTCGTCCAGGTCGGTGGCCAGCGCGAGGTACTTGGGCAGGAGCGCGTCGGAGATGCGCATGGCGAGCCCGAACTGCTGGCGGGGCTCGTCGAGGAGACCGATCGCGTTGCCCAGGCTCTTGCTCATCTTCTCGGCGCCGTCCGTGCCCTCGAGCAGGGGCGAGACGAGCGTGACCTGCCCGGGCAGGCCCTGCTGCTCCATCAGGCGCCGGCCGACCAGGAGGTTGAAGGTCTGGTCCGTGCCCCCGAGTTCCACGTCGGCCCGCACCACGACCGAGTCCCAGCCCTGCATGAGGCAGTAGAGGAACTCGCGCACGCTGATGGGGGCCTGGGCGCGCCAGCGCTCCTGGAAGGAGTCGCGTTCCATCATCTGCTGGACGGTCATGCGGTTGGCCAGGTCCAGCACCTCCAGGAAGGTCATGCGCGAGAACCACTCGCTGTTGCGCCGCACCTCGGCCCGCGGAAGGTCCACGATGCGGCCGATCTGGTCGAGCCAGGTCTCGAGGTTGCGCTCGATCGCCTCCGGCGAGAGCACGGGCCGCGTGCGGTCGCGCCCGGAGGGGTCGCCCACGCTCGCGGTGTAGTCGCCCAGGATCAGCACGGCCTGGTGGCCCAGGTCCTGCAACTTGCGCAGGTTCCAGAGCACGATGCCGTTGCCCACGTGCAGCGTCGGGCTGGTGGGGTCCAGGCCGAGCTTGACGCGCAGCGGGCGTCCGGCCGAGAGCCGCGCGAGCAGTTCGGCCTCGGGCGTCACGGTCTCGACCGTGCGGGCCAGCGGGGCGAGGCGGCGGCGCAGTTCGGGGTCGCGGATCATGGCCCGCGCATCAAAGCATGCGGGCCCCGGCGCGTCCCGATCGGCGGGGGGCCGGCGCCCAAGGCTCGCGCGGGCCCCGGCCCCCGGGCAGAATCGCGCCCTTGGCCGGCGCCCCGGTGGGCCGGCCGTCCCCCCCGGAGCGTGCCGTGCCCCTCCTCGCCGAGCTCACCTACCCGCTCCTTGACCCGGTCATCGTCAAGATCGGCTCGCTGGGCGTGCGCTGGTACGGGCTGTCCTACGTGGTGGCCTTCCTCCTGGCGGGCCTCGTGCTCCACCGCCTCGCGCGCCGGGGCCTGTGGCCCGTGGCCCCCGAGAAGGTGATGGACGTCCTCTTCTGGGGCATCCTGGGCGTGTTCCTCGGCGGGCGCCTGGGCTACGTGCTCTTCTACGGCATCGAACTCGGCTACGACCTCTCGCAGGTGCTGCGGGTCTGGGACGGCGGCATGTCCTTCCACGGCGGGCTGCTCGGGGTGGTGATCGCCTACTGGCTCTACGCCCGCAAGGCGGGCGTGCCCTTCGGGCGCCTCTTCGACGGGCTCGCCCTGGCCACCACGCCGGGGCTCGCGGTGGTGCGGCTGGGCAACTTCATCAACGCCGAGCTCTACGGCCGCGTCACGGGGGCCGCGGTCGGGATGCGCTTTCCGCGCTACGAGGGCGGGCCGTGGGACGGCCCGGAGGAGTGGTGGCGCATCCACGAGAGCGGGGCGCCCGAACCGCCCGGCTTCTGGACGGCGCCCCGCCACCCGAGCCAGCTCTACGAGGCGCTCGGCGAAGGGCTGCTGCTCTTCCTGGTCCTGTACTGGCTGATGGTCCGGCGCGGCGTCTCCGGGGGGCGCATCGCCGGGGCGTTCCTCGTCGGCTACGGGCTGGTGCGCTTTGGCATCGAGTTCTTCCGCGAGCCCGACGTGGGCATCGGCCTCCTGGGCTTCCTC
>JAPKHB010000670.1 GCA_026647295.1 Planctomycetota bacterium
GGCGCCGCGGCGGCCACGTGCCGCGCGAGTGAGGTGTATGGCGATTCCACTGCCATCATCGCCTCGCCGGCAGCCAGTTCAACGCCGGCGGTGCGATTTCTCATCAAGACCGCGGCGCCGGACTCAATGGCCGCCGCCGGCGGGAACAATCAAACCGCTTTCGCCGGCGCGACTCTACCGGAACCGCTGGCCGTGCAGGTGTTCGATGCCAACGGCATACCGGCCAAAGATTTCGCCGTCACGTTTCGCATCGTCTCCGGCGGCGGCAAATTTGACAACGACACCACCCAAGTCCGCGTGCACACCGACACCAGCGGATTGGCGCGCGTGAAATGGACCCTGGGCAAAAATGCCGGCAACCAGCAAGTGAATGCCAAAGCGGAATTCAACGGCGTGAAACTGCGGCGTTCGCCGGTCTCCTTTTTTGCCGTTGCCAAACCAGCATTAGTCAGCCCCACGCTCTCGCGTTTGGTGGTAGCACCGCAAACCGACCTGCCGGCGGACAGTCAAGCCGTGGCAACGATCACCGTCACGCTGCGCAATGAACTCAACCAACTCGTCAGCGGCCAGGGCGTGCGCGTAACGGTATCCGGGCAGCAGAATCTGCTTTCGCCGGCCAGCGCGGTAACTGATGCCAACGGCAAGGCGGT
>JAPKHB010000671.1 GCA_026647295.1 Planctomycetota bacterium
GTGCCCCTCGAAGAAACGAGATTGACAAGGCAGGAAACCCTGAGGTGGCTCTGACCCGCGAAAAGAAGAACGGCATCCACTACACGCCAACCGAGCTGGCGGCGTTCCTTGCTGAGCAGATCGCCCAGCGGCTACCGACATCTCGGCGGAATCTGACCGTGTTGGACCCGGCCTGCGGGGATGGCGAGCTTCTCGAAGCGTTCGCCCGGGCCGTGCCGGATGGGGTTCGCGAGCGCCTGACGCTGGTCGGATACGATACCGATCACGACGCCGTGGTCGGGGCGTCCCGCAGCCTTTCGGGCCTTGGGGTCAAGGCGGTCGATGTGTCGGCCACAGACTTCCTGTCGCTGGCGGCGGTCGATCCTTCGATGAACGCCGGCTTGTTTGCCCAGCAGGCGGAGCGGACCATCGAGGCCGACGTCGTCATCTCCAATCCGCCTTACGTGCGAACGCAGGTGCTCGGCGCGGAACAGGCTCAGCAGCTGGCGCGGCGATTTGGTCTGGCCGGCCGGGTGGACCTGTACCACGCCTTTACGATGGCGATGCTCAGCGTCCTTGCCCCGGGTGGAATCATCGGGCTGCTCACCTCGAACCGGTTTCTGGTAACCAAGGCTGGCGCCACGATGCGCAGGCTGCTGCACGACCGGCTA
>JAPKHB010000672.1 GCA_026647295.1 Planctomycetota bacterium
CTGGTGGCAACTCTCCAGCGGGCCGGCGGATTCGAGATTGTCGTGCTCGACGACGAGAGCCTCGGCTCGCGGGCCAATCTGCAGGATTTTTCCGGGACATTCCTGAAGGGCGACATCGCCGACCGCGGCCTCGTCCGCCGCGCGCTCGCGGATGTAAACGTGGTGGTGCATCTTGCGGCTCATACGCGCGTCATTGAGTCGATCGAGACGCCGGAAAAGACGTTCCATGCCAACGTGGCGGGAACCTTCCCGCCAGCCGCGGGCGCCGCTCCAGCGCCCGCTCGACCCGATCGATCTCGATCAGGTCGATTCCGAGCCCGGGCTGCCCGGGCCCTGGCTCACGGAACGATCACCGCCGCCGAGCCGTCCGCGGACTCCTCGCCCTCGGGCTGCTCGGCGCGGTGCTCGCCGCCGCGGCGGTCGCGGCCGGCCCTGTGGCGCGCTACACGGCGGCGGCCGCCGCGCAGCTCGGTGCCGCCGGCGCGACGGTGGTCGCCGATCTCGCCGCCGCCGTGCAGGCTGCCGCGCGCGCCGCCCGGCCGGGGCAGGTGGTGCTGCTGGCGCCCGGCTGCGCCAGCTTCGACGAGTTCCGCGACTACGCGCAGCGCGGCGACCGCTTCCGCGCCCTGGTGGAGGACCTGTGAATCGCT
>JAPKHB010000673.1 GCA_026647295.1 Planctomycetota bacterium
GGAGGCGGGCCTCCTTGCGGAGCGCGTCGCGGATCATGAGCCCGTTCATCCCGTCGATGGGCACGTGGTACGCCGCCGACCCGTCGTCCCGCAGCGTCACCCGGCCCTCGGGCACGTCGTCGATCCAGGCGATCGCGCCGCCGAGGCGCGGCAGGGTGAGGCGCAGGGTGGTGTTCCAGGCGTTCTCGGGCTCGTCGCCGGCGTGCTCGCCCTCGCGCTGCGGGTCCTCGATCCACCACTCGAAGTTCTGCCCCGGCCAGGCCTGGCCCTGCCAGACATATTGCTGGGTGGCGAGCGCGTCGAGCTGCTGGTGCACCACCGGCATCAGGCGCTCGGGAATGGCGCCGGGGCGGGGGGCTGCGGTCTCGTCGAGGGCGGCACGTGCGGTGGTGGAGGCGCTGCGCTTGGCCTCGGTGTCGGCGGCGCTGCGGCTTGCGGCGGCTTCCGTCGCGCGCGAGGCCGTTTCGGCCGTGGTGCCGGCGGCCTGGCCTGCGGTCGCGGTGGCCGGGCCCGCAGCGGCGGCAGCCGTCGCGCCGGGTCCGCTCGCAGCAGCCCCGCCTGCTGCAGCCGCCGCCGCGCCTCCCGCGCTCGCACCCGCTCCGCCTCCCGCCGTGTTCGCCCCGCCCGCCTGCCCCTGCGGCTCGCGCAGC
>JAPKHB010000674.1 GCA_026647295.1 Planctomycetota bacterium
CGCGCCAGGTGTTGCCGAGGCGGCGAAAGGCGGCAAGGCCATCGCGCCAACCGACGAAGAAGCGGGTGCTGTCAAGCCGGGAACGATGCAGCACAAAGGAATGTCCCTCGGAGGGCCGCACCAGCCGGGCCTGCTCACCAGCAATTTCATAGACGCCATCGCTTGCGGCCGCGAGCAAGACGGCACCGGTGGAAAGCAGGCACCAACTCTCGCTGGCAATGCCGGCCACCGGTTGGAAGGAGGGCAGCGGCAAAGCGGTCTGCCCGCGTCCGCTGCGAAACGGCTGCAGCGTGAAGACGCCGGCATCGGTGGCGGCATACAGCCGGCCGCGATGCCGGTGAATGAATTCCACGCCGCCGATCAAGCCGGAAAGCTCGCCGAAGCGGGAAAGCGGAGCCGGCATCTCGGCGCGGGTGATGCCGTTGTTGAGCGCCAGCCACAAACCGCCCTGGCGGTCGGAATAGAGGTAGCGCACGTTTTCATCCGGCAGGCCCGCGGCTTTGTTGAGAAGCTGCTGCAGCTCGCCCTGGCGGTTAATGATGGCCACGCCGCCGCGCAAGGTGCCGAGGGCGAAATCGCCGTTGGGCAAAACCTCGCCGTGATAAATTTGGTTCTCAGTGAGAAAATCGTCGATGGCCGTGGGGAAGGG
>JAPKHB010000675.1 GCA_026647295.1 Planctomycetota bacterium
CGAGAGGCCGAGGAGCCGCGCGAGGTCCGTCGCGGCGCCGACGAAGAGCCGCGAGCCGAGCACGAGCAGCGCGAGACCGGCGATGACGCCGGCTCCCGCCAGGAGGCGACCGGGCCGGGCTCCCGCCTCCGCCGAGGCCGCGGCGGGCGAGCCTGCTCCGTTCCCCGCCCGCCGCCCCTGCACCACCTGGAACGCCGTGTAGGCCGCGAGGAGCGCGACGAGGAGCGCGAGCGCTGCGCTCATGGGGACCGGGGCGCAGGCCGGCGAGCGGTTCACTTGTCCTCCATGCCGCGGCCGCGCCGCGTGCCCGCCCGGTTCTTCGCCTCCTCCTCCTGGTACGTGGTCACGCCTTCCGGCGCGCCGTCGCCGACCAGACCGGCGAGCCAGGTGAGCGCCCGGATCCCCTCGGGGCTGTCGAGGACGACCGCGCCGGAGTCGTCGAGCACGTCGCCGCCGTGCCCCCAGAGCACCTCGAGAAAGGCGCAGACCAGGCCTTCGTACTGGCGTCCCTGGAAGACGAAGCCGCCGCGGTCGGCGGTCTTCAACCCGCGCGCCCGGGCGGCGAGGGCCTCGAAGGTGGCGGGCGGATCCGGCACGAGGTCGCTCCGGTAGTAGAGCATCCCCGCGTCGGACCGCAGGGGGACGC
>JAPKHB010000676.1 GCA_026647295.1 Planctomycetota bacterium
AGGAAAAGCGTGAGCAGATGCGCACTGGCGGCCATCAACAGCATGCCCACGGTGGCGAAGATGATGAGCGCGAAGAATTCACTCACCAGCAGTGAAGTGTTTTCCAGGGCGTTGATCGAAAGCAGCAGGGTGAGACCGGCGGCAATCACGAACAGGCAGGCAAAACCGTTGGAGAATTTGTCGACGATGATCATGCCGTGAAACAGGCGCACGGACTCGCTCCAGTTTTGCACCGCATAGAACACCGCGATGCCGAAGCCGAACAGCACCACCGCCGCCAGCGTCTCGCGGTACATGCGCGGAAACAGCATGCCGAGTATCAGCACCAGCAGCCCGACCACGACCAGCGTCAGCGTCGGCGCGAAGTGATAAGCCATCTGGGAGAGCGTCAAGGTATCCGTCATCGTAGGTTGAGAAATTAGGCCGTCTTTCAATTCCAACGTCAAACATTCACCCGCCAGCCGGACGGGGTGTGGCACGCGCCTCCGGCTTCATTCCCCGGCCACTGCCGCCGGCGGCTCTTTGGTCCAACCCAATTCGAGCGGGGCCAGGCCGGGAGCATCGTTCACTTTGGCGGCGCGATAATGCACCGGGCCGAAGTAGGTGTGGAGCAGGTACACCATCGCCCACAGGTGCCGTCCCTC
>JAPKHB010000677.1 GCA_026647295.1 Planctomycetota bacterium
GCCGGACCTGGGCGTGCATCCACCGCGCGCGGCGCTGGTGGCGCTCGGGATCCTGGTCGGCGTGCTCGTGGGCAGCCAGCTGCATCACGGCCGCGGTGAGCGGCTCCACGGTCGCGCTGGGGCAGCGGGCATTACGCAGCACCCGCTTGAGTTGGCGCCGCATTTCGCGCTGGAGATCTTCTTTGATGTTCCAATCGATGATTCCCAGCGCGGGCGTGACGGCAGCGAGCATTTCATTCGCCATGGCGCGATGTTGTTCCCGCCGTTGCGTGGCCTCGGCGGTATCGGCGGCGAGGGCCTTCTGCAGGATCCCAAACACCGCAAAAGCATCTTCAGAGAGATGCAGCGCAGCGGCCGCCGCCGCCGGGCCGGCGCGCAAAATCGTGATCTGCTCCCATAACCGGCGTTGCGTCGCGTCGTCATCGCTGCGGCCATGCAGCCGCTCGCGCAGAATCTCCTCGGTGCGTTGCAGCAGTGCTTCAAAAAATGCGGGATCACGGGCGCGGCGCAGATTGGTTTCATGCAGCAGCGCGTGTTGCAGCCGGGCCAGCTTTGCCAGCGGCGAGGTCAGGCGTTCCACCTCCATCTCGAAGCTCTTGTCATAAACCGAAACATACTCCTTGAGGTTGAGCTGCGGCACTTCT
>JAPKHB010000678.1 GCA_026647295.1 Planctomycetota bacterium
GCGCGCGGCGCGACCTGCGCGAGCGCCGCGCCGGCGAGGAGCGCGAGCGAGAGGACCGCGAGGGCCCCGCGCCTCACGGCGCCTCGGCGACCACGTGCGAGGCGCGCCAGCGCAGGATGGTGCCGCGGTCGCCCACGGCCCACGCCGTGTCGCCCTGGGCGAGCACCCCGCGCAGCGTCGCGCTCGTGCCGCTCCGCTCGCCTCGCCAGCGCCCGCCGTCGTAGCGCGCGACGGCGCCATGCTCGCCCACCGCGACCGGCGCCTCGCGCCCGGAGGCCGCGAGCAGCGGCGCGTCGACGTCGATGGGCACGCGCTGCCAGGCCGTGCCGTCCCAGCGCACCGCGCCGCCGGCGCCGAGCGCGTGCTCCTGCCCGTGCACGGCTTCAACGAGGTCCGCACCGAGGCCGACCTCGCGCGCTTCCGCGAGACGCGCATCCGGCCCCACGACCTCGAGGTCTCCGCGTACCACCCGCTGGGCACCGCGCGCATGGGCGCCGACCCGCGCACCTTCTACGGCCTGTCCGGCGTGGGAGATCTCGTGCTGACGTCGACGGGACCGGCCAGCCGCAACCATCAGGTGGGGCTGCGACTCGGGCAAGGAGAGCGGCTGACCGACATCTTGAACAGCATGCAGGCCGT
>JAPKHB010000679.1 GCA_026647295.1 Planctomycetota bacterium
GAGGTGGCGACCGCCTGGATCCGGAGGCCGCCCCGGACCCGCTCGCCGAGGCGGTGGATGAACGCCTCCGCGGCGCGCCCGGTGCCCAGACCAAGCAGCATGCCCGCCTCGACGCGGGCGAGCGCCGCGAGCGCGACGCGGTCGAGATCGGCGGGATCAGGTGAGCTCATGCGCCGCTCCATCAACGATCGGCGGCCTCAACGCAACCGTGATTTCGAGGCACCCCGCGGCGGGGCCGCCGCGGCCGCGGATCCGCGCGCCGGCGGCCCCGCCCCGACATCCGGGGCTCCGGGTCGCCTCGGGCGCCCTGCGCCCCGGGCCCCGGCCGCGCGATCACGCGCGCGCCCCGCAGGCGGTCGCCGTCGAGCAGGCGGACCTCCAGCGCGGGCGCGCCGGAGGTCCACGCGCCGCCGCTCGTCCGTGACGTCGCGGCGCCTGGCGCGGTGACGCCCGCCAACACCTACGACCACGCGTTCTACCGGATCCAGCACGAGCTGCGCCACGGCGTCCACCGCGCGCTCGAGGCGCGCACGGTGAGCTTCACGGTGCTCGTCGTCCTCGCGCTCGCGGTCGGCTCGCTCGTCGAGGCGATCCCGATGTTCCTCGACAAGAAGAACGTCAAGGAGATCGCCAGTGTG
>JAPKHB010000068.1 GCA_026647295.1 Planctomycetota bacterium
GAAACAGACGCCGCATCGGCGACATCCGTATCCAGAGATTTAAGCGCGTCAAGATTGGGGGGCAGTCCGATGTCAACGAGTTCAAGTTCGCCGATGCGTTCGCCTCCAGGTCCTCGTCCAGGGGCTCCAGCGCGCGGATCTCGGCCTCCCCGCGCTCGACCCACCCTGCGGCCGCATCGAAGAGCGCCGGCGCGTCGCGGGTGAGGACCTCCAGACCCGCGGGCACCTGCTCGATGCGGGTCACGCCCGGGAGCACGACGACCTCGCGGGCGAGCCGCACGGGCTCGGGCGTCTGGAGCCGCACGCGCCGCGGGAACTCGCTCAACTCCTCGCGCAGGGAGCGGGAGGAGCCCTCGGCCAGCACCCGGCCCACCGACAGGACCACCATGCGCCGGGCCAGGGCGTCCACCTCATGCAGGATGTGGCTCGAGACCAGCACCGCGCGGCCCTCGTCGCCCAGCGCGCGGATCACGTCGCCGACGAAGCGCCGCCCGGGCGGGTCCAGGCCGTTGAGCGGCTCGTCGAGCACCAGCACGTCGGGGTCGTGGGCGAGCGCCTGGGCCAGCTTGAAGCGTTGGCGCATGCCCTTGGAGTAGCCGGCCACGCTGCGCCCGAGGGACTCGCCGAGCCCCATCCGTTCCAGCGCCTCACGCGCGCGGCGCCGGGCCTCGGCGCGGGGGTAGCCGAACAGGCGCGTGAGGTACGTGACGACCTCCCAGGCGCTGGCCTGGGGGTACAGCGCGTCCTGCTCCGGGCAAAGGCCCACGCGGCGCATCACCTCCGGCCGGTTGAACGGGGTCTGGCCGTTCACCTCCACGCGCCCGAGGCTCGGCGTGAGCATGCCGCACACCAGCTTGAGCAGGGTGCTCTTGCCCGCCCCGTTGGGGCCCAGCAGCCCGGTCACGCCCGGGCCGACGTCCAGGCTCACCTCGTTGAGGCCGAGCACCTCCCCGTACCACTTGCTGACCCGGTCGAGCACGATGCGCGGCGGCGCGGGGCTCATCCCGTGACCTCCACGCTGCGGGCCCGCCGCCAGGCGCACAGCGCCCCCAGCACCAGCAGGCCGAGCGCGACCGTCCACACCGCCCAGTCCGGCACGAGGCGCGCCTGGGCATGGCGGCTCAGCGGGGATCCCGCCGCGCGCAACCCGGCGGCGGCGCCGCCCAGGAGGTCCAGGGCCCGCAGGAGGTGCCCCGGCGTGCCGCCCAGCATCCGGCCCACGTCCCCCGCGAAGAGGCCGGCGAACGAGACCGCCCCCCCGATGGCAAGCGCGGAGCCGCGCCGGCCGCTGATGCTGCTCGCCCAGAGCATGAGACCCGTGAGGTAGCAGGCGCAGCGGGCCGAGAGGGCCAGGACGCGGCCGAGGGTGTCGCGGTGCGCCAGCAGCCAGGCGACGCTCTCCCCGGGCGGCTGCCACAGTCCGGCCAGGAGGTAGAGGGCGACGCCCGGCAGGAGGATCAGGCGCACGACCAGGGCGGGGAGCACGAGGCCCTTGCCCAGGGCGTAGCCCGCGGGGGTGATCGGCCGCACGAGGTACAGCGGCAGCGCCCGGGTCCGCAGGTCGTCGGCGAGCAGCCCGGCCCCCACGAGCAGGCAGGCCAACGCCCCGCACGTGACCCCGAAGCCGTAGAAACCGGCCAGCCAGGCGTCGGGGTCGAGACCGCGTGCGGGCGCTCCCACGCGTCGCGCCCCCTCCAGCAGCCCCATCTCCACGTACATGACGACGGCGGCCACCACCGCGGCGGCGAAGATCAGGCGCGAGAGCCATCGGGGGCCGCGGCGCCGGCGCGCGAGCGCCAGGTGCTCGCGCCACAGGGTCCACCAGCCGGGCGCCCCCCGGCGCGGGCCGTCGTAGGCCCGGTAGCCCCGTTCGTAGACGGGCATCAGGGCCCCTCCGGCGCGCCGGCGTCCGGCCCGCCGTGGTCCAGGATGCGCAGGAACACCTCCTCGAGCGTCTCGGACCGGGGCGCCACCCGGCGCAGGCGCACCCCCGCGCGGGCCGCGGCGGCGAAGATCGGGCGCGTGTCGCCGTCGGCGTTGAGCAGCGTGAAGCGCGTCCGGCGGTCGGCCGCCAGGGTCTCGTCGGGGGCGGGGTCCCCAGGGTGGACCTCCAGCCCGGCGGCGGCGGCGGCCCGCGCGAATCCGTCGGCGTCGCCCTCGGCCTCGACGTCGTAGCGCCCACCGGCGTGCGCGAGGTCGGCGAGCGCGTGGCGGCCGCAGTAGCGGCCCTGGTGCAGCACGACGACCTGCGCGGCGACCTTCTGCACGTCGGGCAGGATGTGGCTGCTCCACACGACGTGCTTGCCGTGGCCATCGGCGAGGGTGCGGATCAGGCCGAGCAGGTCCTCGCGGGCGTCCGGGTCGAGCCCGCTCAAGGGCTCGTCCAGGAAGACGATCTCCGGGTCGTGGACCAGCGCCTGGGCCAGCTTGAAGCGTTGGCGCATGCCGGTGCTGTACTCCTCGACCCGGCGGTAGATCGCCTCGCCCAGCCCGACGTGGAAGAGGACTTCGTGCGCCCGGCGCAAGGCGTGCTGGCGGGGTAGCCCGGAGAGCTGGCCGAGGAAGCGCACGGCCTGGATGCCGGTCATCTCGGGCAGGTAGGTGTCGGCCTCGGGCATGAACCCGACGCGCCGGCGCAGGGCGTCGCGGTCGCGGCGCGCGTCCAGCCCGAAGAGGGTGACCTCCCCTTCGTAGTCGGGGAACAGGCCGAGCACGCACTGGATCAGGGTGCTCTTGCCTGCCCCGTTGGGACCGAGGAGGCCGGTGACGCCGGGACCGATCTCGAGCGTGACCTCGCGCAGCGCGGGCGCGCGGCCGCCGTAGGACTTGGTGAGGTTGCGCACGCGGAGCAGGGACACGGGGCGCTTCTATACCAGGGCCCGGGGGGCGGGGGCCGATGCGCGGGCGGCCCTGCGGGCGGGGCCAAGGGCCGGGTGTGCCGGCGGTCGCGGTCAGCTCCGGGGCTTGCGCTTGCGGGCCCCGCGGGCGGGCCGGGCCGGGCTCGCGGGGGCCGCGTCCGTCGGACGTCGGCGGGCCTTGGCCTGGCCGGGACGCCGGGGCGGGGTCGGCGCAGGTCCGGTCGGGGCGGGGGCCGGGGGGCCGCCGGGCGCTGCCTCGAAGCGCCCGCGCCAGATCTCCAGGATCAAGGAGGCGGCCTCCTCGACGGCCTTGCGGGAGATGTCGACCACCGTCCACTCGGGGTGCTCGGCGTAGATGCGGTTGGCGTAGCCGATCTCGCGCCGGATCTGGCGCAGGTCGCCATAGTCGCTGTCGGGCCGCATGCCGATGGACTCCAGGCGCGTGCGGCGGATGTTCATCAGGGCGACGGGGTCGATGGTGAGGGCGAAGACCCGCCGCGGGTCCACCTCCTCCATCTGACGCGGGAGCGGATGATCCAGGATGATCGGCACGTTGCTCACCCGGAACCCGCGCTGGGCGATGTAGTTGCTCAAGGGGGTCTTGGAGGTGCGGCTCAAGCCGAGCAAGACCAGGTCGGCCCGGGGCAGGTTGTGGGGGTTCTTCCCGTCGTCGTTGTTGACCGTGAACTCCACGGCCGCCATGCGACGGAAGTACTCGGCGTCGAGTTCGTGCCCGAGGCCCGGCACCGCGAGGGGCGGGCGACCCAGGTGCGCCGTGAGGTGCCCGATCAGCGGGCCGAGGAGGTCCACGGCCGTCACCCCGAGTTGCTCGGCCAGTTCCTTGAGCCGCTGGCGCAACTCGGCGCCGACCAGGGTGTAGACGACGAGGGCGCCCAGCCGGCGGGCCTCCTCGAGCGTGCTGCGCAGCGCCGCCTCCTCGAGCACGTGGCCGACCACGCGCACCTGCAGGTCGTCGCCGTCGCCGAACTGGGCGAGGGCGGCCTTGGCGCACTGCTCCGCGGTCTCCCCGGTGGCGTCGCTCAACGCCATGATCAGCCGCAGACGGTGGGGGCTCACGGGGCCGCCCCGGTGGGTGTCGAGCGCTCCCCTTGCGGGTCGTCGGGCGTGCCGATCCACGCGGCGCCCCCCTCGAACACTTCCTTCTTCCAGATCGGCACCTCGCGCTTGAGCCGTCCGATGAAGGCCTCCACCCCGGCCAGCGCCGCCGCCCGGTGCGGGGAGGCGACGGCGACGACCATGGCGTCCTCCCCGACCTCCAGGCGCCCCACCCGGTGCACACAGGCCAGCGCCTCCAGGCCGTGTGTGCGGCACACCGCGTCGGCGACCGCGGCCATCTGTGCGAGCGCCATGGGCTCATAGGCCTCGTACTCGAGGTAGCGCACGCGCCGCGTCCCCGTGCGGGCCCGCACCGTGCCGTGGAACACGACGACCGCGCCGCAGCCCGGGCGGCGCACGCGCGCGAGCACCGCGTCCGCGCGGATCGGCGCGCGCACGATCTCGAAGGACCGCGGATCGGCGCCGGTGCTTCCCACGCCGGCCACGCTAGCCGCCGCTCACGGGGGGGATCAAGGCCACGGTATCGCCCGCGGCCAGGGCCGCCTCGGCGGGGACGAAGCGCTCGTTCACCGCCACGCGCAGACCCGGGAGCACGGGCGCCAGGCCGGGGTGACGCCCGGCCAGCAGGGCGAGCAGGCCCCCGGCGGTGAGGCCGACCGGCACATCCAGGCGCTCCCCCGTGAGCCCCGCGCCCTCCCGGGCGGCGGCGAAGTAGCGGACCTCGACGGGCATCGGGGGCGGCGGCGGGGTCATGCGCCCGGGGACCAGCGGGTGTGGGGCGTGCGGTTGCGCAGGAACCAGTCCCAGAGCAGTCCTCCGTAGGTGCGCGGCCGGATGCGGCGGGCTTCGAAGAAGCCCTCCAGTTCCCGGCTCAAGCGGGGTAGGTGGTACATGGGCACGCGGGGGAAGTAGTGGTGTTCGAGGTGGTAGTTCGACCAGAGGAAGATCCGATCCCAGAACCAGGGGCTGGGCCGCAGGCGGGTGCCCCAGTGGGCGGGGTCGGCCGGGTCGATGTCGTAGTGCTGGCCGAGGCGATTGAGCGTGAAGGCGACGGGGAAGACCAGGAAGACGGGGACGAGGTGGGCCTTGAGGGCGAGCCCGAAGCCCCCGAGCGCCCACAGCGCCGCCGGGACGGCCAGGTGGAACGCGATCGCGGCGCGCCGTTCCCAGGCGATGCGGGCGCGCAGCGCGGGCTCGTAGGCCTCGGCCGCCCGGCGGGCCGCGCGGAAGTAGATCGGGAACAGGGCCGGGGTGAGGTAGAGGGCCTTGACCCAGCGCCGGACACGCTTGGGCGTCAGGTGGGCGCGCTTGGGGTCCGCATCGGGGGTGCCCAGGTTGTCGTGGTGGTCCAGGTGCCAGCGCCGGAACTGGGAGAAGGACAGCCCGCTGGGCAGGGCGTAGGCGTGGCCGAGCCAGCGGTGCCAGCGGCTGTAGCGCCGGGGGACGACGACTTCGTGGACGACCTCGTGGACGAGGACCGTGAAGTCGAAGACGACCAGGCCGATGGCGACCGCCGCGGGGATCCAGGCGTACCACAGGTCCCCGAAGCGCAGGATCACCCAGACCGAGGCCCCCAGGAGCGCCAACTGGCGCAGCACGACCAGGGCGTGGCGCCAGGGGACGACGCGGTGCAGGGTCCGGGCCGTCTCGGTGGAGACGGCCGCGCCCAGATCGCGGCGGAAGGCCTTGGCGGCCTGGTCCCAGGGGGTGGCCATCGCCGATCCATCCTATGGCCCGCGGGCCGGGCGCCTACGCGGGTCCGCGGGGGTCGCCGACGAAGCGGCGCGCCAGCAGGCGCAGGGTCGTCCAGGCCGTGCGGACGAGCTTCATCTTGGAGGCGCCCCGCTTGCGGTCGTAGCGCAACTCCAGCGGGACCTCCGCGACGCGTCGGGCCCGGCGGCGCAACTTGAGGAGGAGGTCGACCATCACCGAGAAGCCCCGCTGGTTGAGGAAGTCCTTGCCGTAGCGCTGGGCGCCCCAGGCAAGGAGGTCCGCGCGGTAGCAGCGGTACCCGCAGGTGTAGTCGCGGGCCCCGGGGAACAGGAAGCGCAGGAGCCAGGACGCCGCCCGGCTCACGGCCCGGCGCACGACGTCCAGGCCGTGGACCCGCGCGCCGGGGACGAAGCGGGACGCGATCACGAGCGGGGCCGCGGCCGCCGCGGCGGCCATCCGGGGCATCAATTCGGGAGGGTGGGTGTGGTCGGCGTCCATGGTGAAGACCAGGTCCGCTGGCGCCGCCCGCTGGAGGATGTGGGCCAGGCCGGTGCGCATCGCCGCGCCCAGCCCCTGATTCCGGGCGTGGACCAGGACCTCGAGGTCGAGGCCGGGGACGGCCCGGGCGGCCTCGGCCGTGCCATCCCGGCTGCCGTCGTCCACGACGACCACCCGCAGGCCGGAGGCCAGCGCCGGGTCGGCCCGGACGCGCGCCACGTCGGCGAGGAGGGCCGGCAGGTTCAAGGCCTCCTCATAGGCCGGGAGCAGGAGCCAGTTCACGGGGCGCTCACCCGGGACCGGGGCCGGGGCGCCAGGGCTCGACCGGCTCTCCCAGGAGGTGGGCCGTGATCCGCTCGGCGGCGCGGCCGTCGCCGAAGAGCGGCCTCGGGACCCGGAAGGGCCGGCGCGCTTCGGGGTCTGCCAGCAGCCGGGCGGCCTCCCGCTCGATGCGCACCGGGTCCGTGCCGACCAGGAGCGCCGCGCCCGCTTGGACCACCTCCGGCCGTTCGGTCACCTCGCGCAGGACGAGCAGGGGCCGCCCCAGGGTCGGGGCCTCCTCCTGCACCCCGCCGCTGTCAGACATGATCAGCTCGGCGCGCAGGAGCAGCCAGACCATCTCGGCGTAGTCCACGGGGGCGATGCGCACGATGTTGGGCGCCGAGAGGAGGGCGTGAACCGGCCCAAGGACCTGGGGGTTGGGGTGGACAGGGTAGACGAAGGTGACCTCGGGGTGGCCGCGGGCCAGGCGCTCCAGGGCCCGGCACAGGCCTTCCAGCGGCGCGCCGAAGGACTCGCGGCGGTGGGCGGTCACCAGGACCAGGCGGGCGGCGCCGCCCAGGTGCCGCGCGACCGGGAGGTCGAGGTCGGGCAGGCGCCCGCGCATCCACAACAAGGCGTCGATTGCGGTGTTGCCGGTCACGAGGACCTGCCCGGGGTCGCGCCCTTCCCGGGCCAGGTGCGCGGCGGCGCCAGGGGTGGGGGGGTAGGCCCAGCGGGACAGGCGGTCGATGACGATGCGGTTGAGTTCCTCGGGGAAGGGAGCGTCCAGGCGCCCGGAGCGCAGGCCCGCCTCGACATGGGCGACGGGGACCTGGTGGAGGAAGGCGGCCAGCGCGGTGGCCATGGCCGTGGTCGTGTCGCCCTGGACCACCACCGCGTCGACCGCGTGCGCTGACAGGACCCGCGGGACCTCGGCCAGGACGCGCGCGGCGACCTCGGCCGGGCTCTGCCCCGGCCGCATCAGGTCCAGGTCCAGGTCGCAGGCCAGCTCGAAGCGCGCGAGAACCTGGTCGAGCATCTGGCGGTGCTGCGCGGTCGTGACCACGAGGGTGCGCACGGCGTCGGCCCGGGCGCGAAGGGCGCGGACCAGGGGGGCCATCTTGATGGCTTCCGGCCGGGTTCCGAAGGCGACGAGAACGGTACGCATGTGCGAGGGCCGCCCACCCTACCGGCGCGCCGCGCGGGGAGGCGGGTCCGGCGGGGGTGCCGCGGCGGGACCGGGGGGGCGGGGGGCGGCGCGCTTTGGGCCTGGCCGCCGGGTCCTCCGCTATCCTGCGGCGCCTTGAAGCGTCGGGTCGAGGTCATGAACGCGCGCGAAGTCACGGAAGACGAGATCGACCGGCAGGTGGATTCCCACGTGGGCGCCCTGCGTCGGGTTGCGTACCTCCTCGGCCCCATCGCCGCCAGCGCGCTGATCTGGTTCGGCTTCTATCTCTTTGCGGAGGACGAGCGCTACGCGTGGGACATGCTCACGGCCGCCGGGGCGAGCCTGTTCGGCCTGGGCACCACGGTGGTGTTCGGCAAGGCGGTCCTGGCGGAGCACCTCCTGCTGACGACGTGGGATCTTGCGTTCGTCGTGATGTACGTGAACGCGGTCAGTGGGTGGTGGTATGCGTACAACCTGGACCTCGGCCAGCGGCTGCCGGGCATCGGGCCCTACCTCGCCCGCGCGCGGGCCAACGCCGTGGCGACGCTGCGAGCCCGGCCGTGGATCCGGCGCTTTAGCACCATAGGGGTCGGCTTCTTCGTGCTCACCCCCCTGCCGGGCTCGGGGGCCCTGGGGGGCTGCATCATGGGCCGGATCATCGGGATCTCAAAGTTCGCCTCCTTCATGGCGGTGTCGTGCGCGGGGGTGATCGTGTGCTACGCGTACGCGTCGGCCGCGAGCCGGCTCGAGCCACTCATCCTGCACGCGCCGGTGTGGATCAAGGTCGTCGTGGGGCTCCTTTCCCTGGTGCTCATCTACTTCATGATCAAGCTCCTGTTCCGCCTGATGGGGATGGGCCCGGGGCCGCAGGTGGGCAAGACAAACCCGGCGGGGACAGGCCGGCAGATGGACGCGGCGGGGACCTAGCCCGACGTACGCACGTTCTGACAAGCCACCGCCGCCGCATGCGGGCCGCGCGCCCCCCCGTGCGGGCGGCGACGCAGAGCCCCTGGGCCCGGCGCACGGGGTTACACCGGGATGACCCCGGGGGCACGCGGGCGTGACGGGGGGCGTCGAGCCTGGGGGGTGGGCCGGCGACCGGCCCGCTGGAGACGTCCCCGTGCGCATTCCTCACGCCTTGCTCTGCCTCGCCCTGCTCGTCCCCCCCTCCGCGGCGGTCCGTGCCGAGGAACCGCCCGCCGGGCCGGGGGTGGCCGACGCGCTGGCCGTCGCCCGCGCGATTCTGGAGGGCGACGCGGATCAGGCCCGGGAGGCGGCGGGGCGCCTCGCCCAGGCGTCGGCGGAGCAGATCCGGCGGGTCCAGGAAGCCTTGCGGACGCTCGCGCGGGGCGGACGTCCCCTGGCGGAGCAACCCGGGGGGCCCATCGAGCCCGGTACCGAGGCCCCTCCCCCGGCGCTCCGGATGACCGTGCACGTGGTGGAGGTGGAGGCGGACGGCCTGGACCCGCTCCTGGGGGCGTGGCGGCCGGGGCGTGGGCGGCCGGCGGTGTACCTGCCCGCCGCAGAGGCCGAGGCGCTACTCGAACGCCTGGAGGCAAACTCGGCGGCCCGCGTGGTGAGCGCGCCCTCGCTGGTCACGCTGGACGGTCGGCGGGCGGAGGTCTCGATGCTCGAGCAGATCGCGTTCGTCGAGGACTACGACGTGCAGCGTTCGGCGGCCGGGGAGGTCACGCTGGACCCGGTCGTGGGGGTGCTGCAGGAGGGACACGTGCTCGGACTGATGGCTCGCCTCGACGAGGATGGGCGCCATGCGCGCTTGGAGGTGGACCTCGCCGTGGCGCAAGTCGGGATGCCGATCCCCGAACAGGAGCGCACCATCGAGGGCGCCACGGTCCGGGTGCAGTGCCCGGAGGTCAGCGTTCAGCGCACCCGGGGCGGGATCCACTTGCCGGTGGGCGGCCATGCGATCTTCGGCAGCGGGGAGCAGGGGAACGGCGCCGCAGGTGCGTTCGAGCGCCTCGTGGTGGTCCGGGTGGAACGGGTGGAACTCCCGCTCCCTCCCCGAGCCAACGGGCGCTGAGCGGCGGTGGCCGGAGGGGGGGGCGCGCCGGCTGTTGGGGCGCCTACTCCGGCAGGACCGCCTCGGCCGCCGTCCGGCGCTCGGCGATCCAGGCGTCGATCTCCCGGCGCAACTCGCGCACCAGGTCCTTCTCGTCCACCTTCCGGATCATCTGCTTGCCTCGGTAGATGAACCCGAACCCCCGCCCCGCGGAGATCGAAACGTCCGCGTCGGCCGCCTCGCCCGGCCCATTGACGATGCAGCCCATGACGGCGACCCGGCACGGGTAGTCCAGGTCCTTCGTCGCCTCTTCCACCGCCGCGTTGAGGCCGATCAGGTCCACCTCCGCCCGGCCGCACGACGGGCAGGCGTAGACGTCGAAACCCTTCTGGCGCAGGCCCAGATGCTCGAGCAGCATGTGCCCGATCTTCACTTCGTCCCGGTTGTCGCCCGTGATGGAGAGCCGGATCGTGTCGCCAATTCCCTCGGCGAGCAGTAGGGTCATCGCCGCCGCGCTCTTGACGGTGGCCGGGAGCAGGCTGCCGGCGTGCGTCACCCCCAGGTGCAGCGGGTAGTCGCACAGGCGGGCCAGGCGCCGGTTCGCCTCGACCGTGAGGTCGATGGTGTGCGCCTTGATCGAGATCACCGTGTCGTAGAACCCCTGCGACTCCAGGATCTCGATGTGGCGGAGCGCCTCGCGTACGCTCAACTCCACGAGGTCGTCGGCTTGGTCTTTCACCGAGAGGCCGTGGCGAGGGCGGATCGAGCCGGAGTTTACGCCGATGCGGATCGCCACGCCCCGGTCTCGCGCCGCACGAACGACGCGCTCGACCTCGTCCGGCCGACCGATGTTCCCCGGATTGATGCGGACCTTGTCGACCCCCTGGGCGATCGCCTCGAGCGCCAGCGGGGCCGAGAAGTGGATGTCCGCCACCAGCGGGATCGAGATCCGGCGCTTGATCTCCCCCAGCGCCTGGGCCTGCTTCATGCTGGGCACGCTCACCCGGACCAACTCAGCGCCCGTGGCCTCCAGCCCGACGATCTCGTCGAAGGTCTTCAGCACGTCCGCCGTGTCGCCCTTGGTCATGGTCTGGACGCGAATCGGGTGCTCGCTGCCCAGCGCGAGCTCGCCCACGCGGACGCTGCGGGTCTTGCGGCGGGGTTGGAGGATGCCCATGGTGGTTCCGGCGGGGGAGCCGGGGCATCCTACGCGCGCCGCATGCCGAGGAAGGCATCCTGCCGCGGGTCCCGGCCGGCGCACGCGGCGGGGCGGGATCCGCGGCCCAGCCGACGGGCCCGCGCCGCGGCCGCCGGTAGGTGCCTTTGCCCCCCGCGCGTAGCCTGCCCGCCATGCGCCTGGAGGTCACCACCCTCGTCGTCAGCCCCTTTCAGCAGAACTGCCGGATCGTCGTCGACGTCGACGGCGGCCAGGGGGTCATCATCGACCCGGGCGACGAGGCCGATCGCATCCTCTCCGCCGCCCGCCGCACGGGGGCCCGCATCTCCCACGTGCTGGCGACCCACGCCCACCTGGACCACGTGGGGGCCGCCGCCGAGGTGCGCGACGCGCTGGGCGTCCCGTTCGGGCTCCACGGCGCGGACCTCCCCCTCCTGCGGGAGTTGCCCCGCCATGGCGCGCTGTTCGGCATGCCCGGGCTACGCGTCCCGACCGTCGACCTGGACCTTTCCCAGGTCCGCTCGATCCCCTTTGGCGACGACGCGATCCGGGTCCTGCACACTCCCGGTCACACGCCCGGCGGGGTGACCTTCCTCTTCGGTCACCACGGGTTCTTCGGCGACAGCCTGTTTCGGCTCTCCGTCGGGCGCACGGACCTGGGCGGAGACGCACGGGTCTACGCACGTACGCTGCGAGAGCGGATCTTGGCCCTGCCCGACGACACGGTGGTCTACTGCGGGCACGGCCCCGACACCACGATCGGCGTGGAACGCGAGGAGAACCCGTTCCTCAACGGCAGCTTCCCCTTGGACGGCAGCGGAGCGGACTGACGGGGACCGCGCCGGCGGGCCCCCGCCCGTTGGCCCCTACGGACTCGGCCCATGCCCGGCTTGCGGAAGCGGCGGGGGCGGGGGGCTGCCGAAGGGTCGTCCGTCGTGGTGTTCGAAGGTCGGATTGAACGCGGTCCCCCGGATCACGAGGAGCCCGGCTTCCATCAGGATGTTGTGCGCGTGGCAGATGCAGATCAGGTTCGCCTCGATCGGCAGGCCGCCCAACCAGCGCGCCACGATGTGCCCCAGATCAACGAAGAAGTGGAAGGTGCAGCCCGGGACCTGGCAGCGCCCCTTGTCGCGCTCCCACACCGCCCGGGCCACGGCGCTCGGCACGTAGCGCGCTCCGGGCTTGGCCTCGGGGGGGACCCGGTCCTCCGGCGCGAGCGAGCGCAGCGGCTGCGTGCGCCGACGCCGCGAGTCGCGGCACTCCACGTAGTGGCGGGAGAGCTCACCCACCGCTTCACCCTCCCGCACCACGCGACCCAGGTCCCGGCTCAACTGCGCGCACGCGGCGTCGAAGTCGCGCTCGTCCTGCGGGCGAAACTCGAGGGAGAGACGTCGCGTTGGCGGGCACTCGCCCCGGGCGACCCGCTCGGCCCTGACCTCGCGCAGCACCTCGGGCGTCGTAGCGCCCACCGCCTTCTCGCACCACTTGTGTTCGTCGCCCGGCTGGGCCACCTGGCACACCGCGGCGGCCCGTTCGAGCGTGAGCCGCCCCTCCAGGAAGGCCTTGCGGGTCTCGGGGAACCCGTCCAGCATCCGCCCGATGCGCAGGATGTCGTGCGTGCGACCCACCGGGCCGACCCCCCGCGTCTCCCCATATTGGCCCGGGCCGCTGTAGCCCAGGCGCCGGAACCCGTCCGCCTCCGCGACCGCGGCGAGGTCGCGGCCGATCGCGAGGAGCCGCTCATTGACCTCGGCCACTCGGGCGAGGATCCGCCGGTCGATTTCGTACAGGGATTCCCCCGGGGGCGGGGGATTCGCCGGAGCCTGCGACTTGGGAGGACACATGCCTCCCCTACCTCGCGGGGCGGGCGCACCGGTTTCGCACCCGGCAATCAAAAGAGCCGGGGGCGCCCGCCTCGACGCCCGGGCCGGGTCTGTCGGCCCGGGGTGCGACCATTCCGCCATGAGCGAGCCCCGCCAGCCTCTGGCCGCGGCCGAGGCGCCCCCTTTCCGCCCCGGGTCGCGAGCCCCCGCCGCGGAGACCGCGCCGCCCCCGGCGCCTGCGGATCCCGCGGCCTTCCACGCGTTCCTGGACCTTCCCTGCGCCGTGAAGGAGGTGGTGGGAGTCCTGGATCTTCCGGACGCGCTCGAGGCCCGCCCCCGCGAGGGTGCCGCCAGCCGCCTCACGCCGCTCGAAGGCCTCTGCCAGGCCTGCCCCGCCCGCCTCGAGCCAGAGCCCTTCACCTGCCGGGTAACCCTCCCCATGCCCCTCCAGCCCGAGGTGGAGGAGTGGGTCCTCGCGCTGCTCCCGGACAACCTAGGCTCCACCGCCGGGCGTCTGGTCCGGGCCTGCTTCGAGACCGGCCCGTTCGATGGCCGGCGCGTCCTCGGCCATCGGCGCAACCCCCGCCTGTTCGCCACGCGGGTGAGCGCGCTTCGGGAGTGGAGGGGCACCGGCACCTACCTCACCTCCGAGCAGGTCCTCGAACCCCTGCTCTTCAACGACGCCATCCTCCCCGGCGACACCGTGAAGCTGTGCCTTCTCTTTGGCCTGCTCGACCCCGATACCCCCTTGGACCGTGCGCGGCGTGCGGTGCTGGACCCTGGCGCGCGGCGGGCCCTCCTCGGCGACGCCCTGGTTCCCGAGCGGCCCGCCGACCTTCCGCCGGCAGCGGCGGCGCAGGCCCGGGCCCTGGTGCGCCTCTTCGAGGCCGTGCGCCAGGCAGGCCGTCTCGACGTCCCCCTGGCCTGCCTGGGCGTGTAGATCCCTGAACCCCAGAACCCCCGAACCCCCAACCGCCGGCCCCGTCCGGCGCCCCCCGCGCAGGCACTCGCCGGATGCCGGCAGGCAGATGTCGTGCTCTTTGCAGCATTCCTCACCATGGGGGCCTGGAAGGGTGAGCTGCAAGT
>JAPKHB010000680.1 GCA_026647295.1 Planctomycetota bacterium
AGGTACTCGTTGCCGGCGAAGACGGCGTCGGCGGCCGCGATCGTGGCGACAAAGCGCCGCCGGCGGGTGCGCGAGGGCCCGGCGCCGCGCGCGCTGTCGCGCCGCACGAGGGCGTCGTCGAAGTCCAGCGCGAGGCGCCGCGCGCGCCGGCGCAGGCGGGCGACGTCGCGCGGCGCGAGGAGGCGCGAGGAGATCACCAGGCCGTCGGCGACGCTGGCCCGTGTGAGCGCGCGGTAGCGCGCCGCGGGCGAGCGGGGCCAGGGCACCACCTCGAGCGCGATGCCGGCGGCCAGCAGGGCCGGCTCGTAGGCGCGCCAGCGATGGCGCACGACGGGCCCCTCGGGGTCCGAGGAGAGCACGGC
The DNA here is from genome assembly GCA_026647295.1 of Planctomycetota bacterium. GTDB lineage: Bacteria > Planctomycetota > PLA2 > PLA2 > JAEUHO01 > JAPKHB01. Next base: position 363 of record JAPKHB010000680.1, read on the forward strand.
GAGGAGGCGGTCGGCGGGCACGGCGCGGCCAGCCTACGGTGCGGGCGCCCCGCCGCGCCCGCGCGCCGCCAGCGCGCACAGTTCCAGCACCCGATCCAGCCGCGTGGCCGCGCGGTTCTTGAGCGCCACGTAGCGGGCGTCCTCGCGGGTGAAGGCGCACAGCGCGTCGTCGCCGAGCACGCGCAGCGCGGCCGCCAGCGCCTCCGGGTCGCCGGGGGCCTCGACGACGATCCCCCCCCGCTGGCCCATCAACTCGCGCACGCCGTTGGGCGGGGT
>JAPKHB010000681.1 GCA_026647295.1 Planctomycetota bacterium
GGAGTGGCCTTCGATTTTCAAAAAGACTATATCAAGCTCAAAACCGGCTCGCTGAACGGCACGCAGCGAAAGCTCGTAAGTTTCAATCAGAATTTTCTGATTGCGCACATTGATGATGATTGGGACATCTCCACGGATATACCCGCGGACAAGCAATTGCCGGACAGCACCACCCAGTATGCCATCGGCAGGGAGGGCAATCCCGAAGTGGCGCAAGATGGCTCGTTGCCGGCCATCACCTTTGAGGAGACCGCTTCAGCTAAGGGAAGTGCTTATGACGGCTTCGAGATCACGATATACGACGCAAATCTGACAAACCCGACGAAGCTGCAGACCAACAAGATTCACCGCTATGTTTTGGCCATCAAGCACAGACCCAGGCTCAGAATGAAATTGCCGAGATAAAGCGGATTGCGGACGTAGGCAAACGGTCCGTGCGTGATCAACACCGCGCCCGCGCCCACTTGCCCGGTGGTGCGGGTGGCGCCGCCGGCGTGCCGCACGCCCCACAAGCGCAGGCTTTCTCCGGCCAGGGCAACCAGAAAACCGGTGATCAAGCTGACGACCTCATAAGCTTCAGCGCCATCGTTGCGCACGCGCGGGTAAATGTCGATGATCTCGCCGCCGTTGATGAT
>JAPKHB010000682.1 GCA_026647295.1 Planctomycetota bacterium
CGTAACACTTGTCGCAGCCCACCGGATGATAGAACGTGGTCTTGCGAATCTCATGATCGGTGAACCCGATGAAATGGGCCATATCCACATCGATGCGGTCCACCGGCTGCTTGCAGTGATCACAGAGCTTGCGCACCAGGCGCTGCGCCATGATCAAATTGATGGCATTGGCGATGAGAAACGGCTCCACCCCCAGCATGTACAGCCGCGAAACCGCGCTGGGCGCGTCGTTGGTGTGCAGCGTCGAAAAGGTGATGTGGCCGGTGTTGGCCAGGCTCACTGCAATCTCGGCGGATTTGAGATCGCGCATTTCACCCACCATCACGATGTCCGGGTCATGGCGCAAAATCGAGCGCAGCGCCTGGTCGAAGTTGAGTTTGGGGCCGAGCTTCACCTGGCGCGCCCCGCGAATCAGGTATTCCACCGGCTCTTCCACCGTCACCACGTTTCGGGTGGGATCCATGATGCGGTGCAGCGCCGCCACCAGCGTCGTGCTCTTGCCGCTGCCAGTCGGGCCGGTGATGATGATCACGCCCTGCGGCTTGCGAATCGCCGCCTCGAAGTCGCGCGCCGCCTGCTCCTGCAAGCCCAGCAGATTGAGATCGGTGATCACCTTGCGATCATCCAGCACACG
>JAPKHB010000683.1 GCA_026647295.1 Planctomycetota bacterium
GAGCGGTTGCGCCCATCCTGCAGATCCAATTCGTACTCCTGGGCGTGCCTGGATAGGGCGAACAATGTCTCGCCCGTGTACGCGTCGATGTAGACTGCATAGGCCCCGGCCCCGGTGAAGACCGGCGCCAGCCAGGCCAGCCGCACCGGCGCGTCGGGGATGCCGTAGTGGTCGTGGCGGACCGGATACACGCTCGAGCTGTAGCGGTAGCCCGCCTCGGCGATGCAGTCGTGCGCCCACAGGTTGGCCGCGCCGATCGAGAAGCTGGGCGCGCGGTAGCCGCTCACCGCACTGCCGGTGATGTCCTCGAGGATCACCTTGGCGAGGCGGATGTCGGCGGTGAAGGCTTCGGGCGTCAGGTCGCTGGCGCGCTGGTGCGCGTACCCGTGGCTGGCCACCTCGTGGCCGGCGGCGGCGATGCGGCGCACCAGGCCGGGATAGCGCTCGGCGAGCCAGCCCAGGGTGAAGAAGGTGCCGCGCGCGCCGTGGCCGTCGAGCAGCGCGAGGATGCGATCGACGTTGCGCTCGACGCGGCAGGGCACGCTGTCCCACTGCTCGCGCGGAAAATGCGGCGCGAGCGCGGAGACCTGGAAGTAGTCCTCGACGTCGCAGGTGAAGGCGTTGGTGATGCGTG
>JAPKHB010000684.1 GCA_026647295.1 Planctomycetota bacterium
GGCGTGAAGCCGAAGAACTCGGCGTGGCGGCGGTTGGCGAAGCGGCAGCGCAGGTCGCGACCGCCATGGAAAATGAGGGCGGGGATGTTTTCGGTGAGCAGCCGCAACTCGGATTCCCTGGCCTCCAGGTCGCCGAGGCGGCCGGCCAGTTCATCGCCGAGCTGCCGCACCTGCCGGTAGCGCGCCTCGTAGCGGTGCAGGACGAGGGCGATCAGCACCGCCGCCGTGGCATAAACAATCGCCTGCACGAACCAGACCAGCACTGCCGGCGCGGCCTGTACGCTCTGCAGGAGGCCGGCCGATTCGGCCAGGGCGAGCAGGGCGCTTGCCGCGAGGGCCAGTCCGGCCACGACGATGCCGGTGCGCAGGCCGAGCAGCCAGCCTGCCATGACGATCAGCAGGGGGTAGGCGGCAAGCGCCGGCGCGCGCACGCCGCCGGCGGCGGGCCGAGCCCACGCACGCGCGGCCCCCTTGCGCGCGCCGGGTACCATCCGCGCCGCGGGCCGGGCGGGTCGCGCGGGAGCCCCACGCATGCGCACGCTGCTGCTGGCCACCCTGGTGCTCTGTGCGGCCCCCCGTGCGCGCGCCGAGGAGCCGGCCGCCCCGCCGGCCTCCGAAGCCGCCGCGCAGATC
>JAPKHB010000685.1 GCA_026647295.1 Planctomycetota bacterium
GCTGTTTATAAACACATAGGATTTAAATACAGCCGTTCAGTCGTTATTCAATGCAAATGCAAAATTTTTTTCTCCGCGTCCTTTGCGATCTCTGCGGTGAAGTTTTTATCTGTTTAATTCTGCATATACCGCCTTATCGCCCCGCCTGTCGATTCCCTCTTAATACCAGTTGACTGGTATTCGATAATTCCCGATCCTTTCTCAGCCATGTCGACTGCACCCTCGAGTGCATCCGGCCCGTCATCGTTCATAGTAGAAGAGGGGAAATAGATGAGTTGTTCTACTAATACATCCTGATCTGAGTGTCCCTTGCGAAAGCGGAGTATCCCGCGTTCCACGTGCGGAGATATACGGCCAATCCTTGCCTCTTTTGCTACGCTGTGTTTTACGCCGCTCATGGGCAAGATGTACCCCTTATCCCGCGCCACAAGCTGAAAAGGGCTCTGGGCAAACTCGCCCAGGGCATTTTCTTCCATGCTCATCGCCAGAGGGTGAAACTCCTCGTACCGGATATAAGCTACTTTAGCCATCTCGTTAGGAGATACCCGCCTGATGAAGGCATCCAGTACGTAGATGATGCCGTCCGTATCGATCCCTATGGTTACAATTGCCTTATAGTCGTTACTTGCCCC
>JAPKHB010000686.1 GCA_026647295.1 Planctomycetota bacterium
AAAAACGGACACCCGTCCAGTCGCCGGGCGCAGGGGTAGCTTCATTTGACGTGAAGGTGATGGGATTGCCGCTGGTACCATCTGCTATCAGTGTAGCCGCGCTGTAATAACCGATGTAAAAATGTACTCCGCTATTAAACTTCACCAGACAACCGGGCGTTATCGTCAATGTAGCGCCGCCATATACATGTACGTTGTCCACCACATTAAAGTAGAAGTCCTGTGGAATCCAGGTATGACTTGAAACTGTAGTTATAGCCCCGCCCCGCACCTCAATGGCGTTTGGGTTGTTGCCACTTCCCGTATTGCCCGTCACATTGCTGTCCAGCAGGTTGCAGTACTCGCTTATGGGGAATAAGCCATTGTTGCTTATGGTGTTGTTTGTCAATGTGGGTGCAGAGAAATTATCACAATAGATTCCGTACCCGTCAGAATGCCGTATGGTGCAATTTTGGATGGTAGGCGAGGCGTTATTACAGTTAATGTTAGCATTATAACTGTCAAATCCGCCGTATTCCACCGTGCAATAGTCCATAATCGTTGAGGCATCGTCGGTACTATTGAAAAAGACAATTCCGCGCCAGTCTCCAGGCGCAGGGGTTGATGCATTTGAGGTAAAGGTGATGGGACT
>JAPKHB010000687.1 GCA_026647295.1 Planctomycetota bacterium
GCTGGCGCTGGATCTGCTGGCCCAACCACAAGCGGCCTGGCCGCAACTCCGCGAAGGCTATCGCGCCCTTGCCAGCGTGCAAGTGCGCGAGTTGGACAATCACGAGTATGCCGTGCGGCTGCAGTTCAATCCCCTGCGCGTGGTGAGCAGCGGCGCCAAGGTCGATCCCCGCTCCATTCAAGCGCGGCCCTGCTTTCTCTGCGTGGAAAATCTGCCGCCGCCGCAACAGGGCATTCGGTATCGCGAAGAATTTCTGGTGTTGTGCAACCCCGCGCCGATTTTCTCGCAGCATTACACCATTTCCCACCTGCAGCATCAGCCGCAGGCGCTCGCCGGCCACGTCGAGACGCTGCTGCAGCTCGCCCGCGATTTCAGCCCGTATTTCACCGTATTCTACAACGGCCCGAAATGCGGCGCCTCGGCGCCGGATCATTTGCATTTTCAGGCCTGCCCGCGGCGGGTGATTCCCGCGGAAACGCAGATGTATGAACCGGGATCGCCCCGCGCCTGGCCGCCCCCCGACGCCGGCTCTCCCTTCCGATCGGGTGGTTGGCGGCGGCGGCCGTGCTGCTGATCGCCGGCAGTTCGGCGGTGACGGTGGCCGTGCTCCGTCGGAGCGCCGTCGGGGTCG
>JAPKHB010000688.1 GCA_026647295.1 Planctomycetota bacterium
GCGGCGAGGACCTGAAGGGGCGGCTCGAGCGCGCGGACGAGAAGTCCCGCAAGCGCGAGGCGGAGCTCGAGGCGGCGCGCGCCGCGCACGCGGCCGGTGTCGCGGTGCCGGCGCTGCAGGGCGGCCGCGTCGAACCGTCGGCCGGCGTCGAGGCGGTGGTCGACGGCGTGCGGCTGCGGCTCGGCAAGGCCGACTACGCGCTCGGCATCGTCGATGCCGAGCCGGCGCCCGTGGCCGCACGGCTGCTCAAACGGCTCGAGCGTGAGAAGCTGCAGGCGGCGAGCGTCATCGTGCTGGCCGATTCGGCCGGGCCGATCGCACTGTTCGCGTTCGGCGAGGCCCAGCGGCCCGACGCTCAGGCCTTCGTCGACGAAGTGCGCGCGGCCGGCATCGATCTGCTGCTCGTGTCCGGGGACCGGCGCGAGCCCGTGGCGAATCTCGCGCGCGCACTCGCCATCGCCGCGAGATGCGCCTGCGCCAGCTCGACGGCGGAAAATTCGCGCTTGGCGAGGCCGGCGGCGGCGCCCGCGAAATCGAGGTCGGTGAGGGAGGTCATGGTAATGGCCTTCGATCATTGCCGATCGAAAGCCCCCTCAATCGCCGGGCGGCGACCTCCGGTCGCCTTGGCTTT
>JAPKHB010000689.1 GCA_026647295.1 Planctomycetota bacterium
TTGTGATAATTTTCTCCGCGCACCGGCGCGCCTGCCAGGCGACGCAGCATCGCCAATTGGCCGACGTGCGTGAGCGCGTCGGCAATCGGCCCCTGGAAGATCTTCTCAGCGGGCCGCCCCAAAGCCGCAGCGGAGGCGAGATAATCGTCGAGCTTTTTCAGAGCCTGAAAAAATCGTTCGACTTCCTGCTCCCACGGCAAGGGCGCGGAGTCATTCCATCTCTGTCTGCCTTCGGCAAGCGACAGTGCCCAATCGAGCAAGTCGCCAATGTGCGCCAGAATCTGCGCGGGTGTGCGCGTCGCTTCGCCGGCGCGAAAGGCGGCAAACCCTGCGGGCGCGTCGCGCAGCGTTTTGCCACCGCGATAGGCCAGCGTGGCAACGGTGTGGCGCAGCATCTCACGTTTCGGATCAGTCGCGGTACTCATGGTTTCCTCCCAGGGGAAAGCAGCGCGCGCCGCACGCGTTCACCCAGCGTCGCCAGGCGCGCAACCGGCTCGTTACTGAACACCAAGCGCACGAATTGATCGCCGTTCACCCGGCCCCAATCGCGCATCGGCGTCGCGGCAATCCTTCCCTTCTCCAACAACAACTGCGCGGCGGTGAATGAATCATAACCCAGTTCTCTCACG
>JAPKHB010000069.1 GCA_026647295.1 Planctomycetota bacterium
GTTGATCTTGAGCGAGAAGTCCCCGCCCCGGATCCAGAAGCCGCTGTCGTAGCCCGCGCTGCCCGGACCGCCCACCAACTGGGCCTCGGGCCCGCCGGCGAGGTAGCCGTCCACGGCCGCCTGGACGTCGCGCGCCGAGTCGGCGTGCGCCGGGGCCGCCAACGCCACGACGAGCGCGGCTGCCGCGAGAAGGGTGAAAGTCTTGCGCATCTTGCTGCTCCCTGGGACGGCCCTTGGTGCCGCGCGGCCGCTAGGGGCCCGCCGCCGGCTCGCCGGATCGCCCTGCCTGTTGGGGAAACGCGGGCGTGCCTCCCAGGTCACGCCCTCGGGCGGCAGGGTAGCCCGGCGGCTCCTGCCCCACAAGGGGAGGATCGGCGGGGGCGCGAGCCCGCTTGAGCCGCCCCCGGCGCAAGCCCACCTCCCCCCGGTCCCCGCTCCCCGCGCGGAGCCCGCCCGGTGCACGTGGCACCCCACCCGGATCTCCGCGACCGGCGCCGCCTCCCCCCCACGCGCCCCCCGCCGCTGCGCCGCCCCCGCAGGGCGTCCAGGCACAGGCGGTCCCAAGCCGGCGGCCCACGGATCGGCGCTTGGCACGCCCCGCGCCCCGAACGCGCGCCGGGCGGCGGACTCGAGGTCCGCCGCCCGGCGCAGGGTCATCGCGCGCCCGCTCGCGGGCACGCCGGCCCGCGGGGGGCCGGGTCAGGGGCCTACAGGGCCAACTGCCACTGGAAGCGCAGCAGCATCCCGTAGGTGTCGCCGAAGCTCGAGGACGCGTTGTTCGGCAGACCCGCGTAGAAGTCGAACGGCAGCGACCCGAAGTCGTCGCCCTCGTAGAACGACACGTCGAGCTGCAGCTTGTTGCCGTGCCCGTTCAGGTAGTAGTTCACCCCGAACGCCAGCTCGGTCACCGAGCCCTCGCTGCTTCCGTCGAACTCCCAGTCGCACCACGCCCAGCGCGCCGCGACCTCCCAGGCCGTGCCCGGGAAGTGGTAGCCCAACTGCACCAGCACGTCCGTCTCGTCGTAGTCCACGAAGAAGTCGGAGTCCGAGTCCGTGATCAGCGTGTAGGCCGCCGTCAGCGAGAAGCCGCCGTAGCCCAACGCCAGATCCAGCCCCCAGCGCAGCGAGTCCTGCCACGCCGTGTGGCTCTTGTCGGTGCGGTCCGCGTAGTAGTACGCCCACACGCCCACCTCGCCGTACCACGAGCACGTGTCGAAGTTGAGCGCACCCTCCGTGTACCCGATCTTGTTCAGGAACGCCCAGTTCAGGCGCCCGCTGAAGGCCAGGTTGTCCGAGGTGCGCGGGTCCAGCACGTTGCGGATCGAGTCGCCGCCGTCGCCGTTCGTCACGGCGAACATGTAGCTCCACTCGCTGTCGCAGCCGAACGCCCCGTGCGCCATCACGCCGTGGTCCCGGTTGCGATCCGTGTAGCCCGGCATGCTCCAACCCGTGCAGATCGACGCCAGCGAGATGTCCACGAACTGCTGCTGCTCCGGCGACACCATCAACTGCCGCGTGTTGGGCGTCTTGATCTGGCCCATCCGCAGGTTGAACGAGGGGCAGTAGCACCACTCGATCCAGGCCTCGCGCGTGTTGTCGTAGTTGTAGCTCTGGTCCCACGGGCCCAGGTTCTGGCCGGGGGAGAAGTTGCCGTCGATGTTCGACCCGCGCTCGTCCTCGAGGAAGTCCCGGCCGAAGTGGCCGAACTCCAGTTCCATGTAGTAGCAGATGTTGCACGGCGCGGTGCCGCTGAACTTGAGGGTCGCCCGCGGGAGCGAGAAGCCCGACAGGTCGCCGCCCGAGGAGGAGCCCGTGAAGGCCTCCGGCGGCTGGTCCTCGTCCCAGTCGAACCACTCGTAGCGGGCCTGCAGCGTCAGGTTGATCTTGAGCGAGAAGTCCCCGCCCCGGATCCAGAAGCCGCTGTCGTAGCCCGCGCTGCCCGGACCGCCCACCAGCTGGGCCTCGGGCCCGCCGGCGAGGTAGCCGTCCACGGCCGCCTGGATGTCGCGCGCGGTAGGCTGGGTGTCGGCCCAGGCCGGCGCGCACAGCGCCACCGCTCCGCAGAGCGTCAGCGCGGTCGCAAGTGCAAATCGCATGGATTGCCTCCCTGTCGTGGGCCCCGTCGCGGGGCTCCGTTGGTCTGCCGGCCTTGCCCCGGCCGGTGGGGCGGGACCTGCCCGCCCACGTGGGTACTCTGCCTGAAGGAGTCGGACGCCACCCACCTCCGCCGGAGCCGATGGGCGGGCGTCCTACCCCCGGGTTGGGCCGTAGTTTGGTGTCCGACTGTCATCGGGGCGTCATCGGAATGGGTCAGACCGGGCCCACCCCATCCGGGCGCCGGGCGGAGGCGGGGCGGCGCCCCGGACCCGGGGCCAGGGGCCCGCGGGGGGGCGGCGTCAGTCGGCCCGGGATCCGAGCCGGTAGCCCACCCCGCGCACCGTGGCCACCAGCCAACCGTGAGGCTCGAGTTTGCGGCGGATCCCCATCACGTGCACGTCCACGGTGCGGTCGAGGCCGCTCTCGTCGTCCCCGCGGTCCAGCAACTCGCGCCGGCTGACCGCCCGGTCGCGCTGGGTGACGAGCTTGTACAGGATGTCGAACTCGGTGGGCGTCAGGTCGAGCGGGCGGCCGTCCAGTTCGGCCTCCCGGCGCTTGGGGTAGAGGGCCAGCGGGCCTTCGGAGAGCCGCTCCTCGCCCGTGCGCACCGCGCGCCGCAGGACCGCCCCGACCCGGCGCAGGAACAGGGCCGGCTTGAAGTCGCCCTTGCGGATGTACTCGTCGGCCCCGGCGTCGAACAGGGCCGTTTCCACCTCGTCGCCGCGGTTGCCGGTGAGGACCAGGATCCCCACGTGGCGGGCCTGCTCGTCGGCGCGGATCTCCCGGCACACGGCCAGGCCGTTCATCCCCGGCAGGTTGAGGTCCAACACCACGAGGTCCGGGGGGCTCGCCTTGAGCTCCCTAAGGCCCTCCCGGCCCTCCTTGGCGCCGCGCACCTCGTAGCCGGCCGCCCGCAGGACGTCGGTGATCATGTTCCGAACCAGATCCTCGTCCTCGACGACGAGGATGCGTCCGGTGGGGGTGCTCATGGGTCGCGGGGCCTCCGGCTTCAGGCTAGCACCGGGGCCCGGCGGAGCAGCCGCTGCGTGCCTGGGCGTCATGCGCCCTCTCTTTCGGCCGGCCGGCCGCCCCGGCTGAAGCCGGGGTGGCCGGGTCGCGGGCCGGGCCGTAGCGTGGCGCCATGGCGCGCGCCGGCAGGTCGTCCGCCGAGGAGCCGGGTCCCCGCGTGGGAGAACTGGTGATCGTGCCCTACCCGGAGGCCCGCGAGCGGCTCGGGCTGGGGCCCGAGGTGGGCCTGGCCATCGACGACCGGCGCAGCGTCGTGCAGGTGCGCTTCCCCCTCTCCGACCGCACCCTGTGGATCCCGCGCGAACACCTCGAGGCCGTGGCCCCCAGCCGGCTTCCGGCCCACCCCTTGTTGCGACGGGTACACGGCCTGGCGATGGCCCTGGCCGCCGAGCGCATCGAGTTCGGGGACGACGACGAACAGGAGCCGGACGTGGTGTTCGTCTCGTTTCCGGGCGCCCCGCTCGGCGCGCTCGAACGCCTGGCCGCCGGGCTGGGGACGGACGCGGTCTCGGTGCGCGTGGAGCCCGGGAGCATGCACCGCGTACGGCTGCGGGTGCGCTTTGCGGCCCACGTGGCGCAGCCCCCCCCGGAGCAGGCGCTCGAACGCGAGGCCGGCCCGGCGTAGGGTTGGGCCCGGGCCACGGGAGGGACCCGGGCCGCCGGCGCCCGGCCGTCAGGGTGCCGCGCGCGCGCGCTCCCGGGCCGCGGCCGAGGTCCGGGGACCCTCGGGGGCGCCGGCCGAGGTGCCGGGCTCCGACGGCGCGCCGCTGCGCGGACCGGGGACCTCATCGAGACGCCCGCAACCTGCGTCCGCGATGAGGTCGAGGGCGGGACAGGGGCCGTAGCGGTTCTCGATCACCGCGGCGCGCAGGCTCCCCGGGCCGGCCGCCGGAGCGATGCAGCCGAGCCGGTCGACACGGGCCGCGGCCCCCCCGGCCGACCCCGGCCGGATCAGCGCGGCCACGTCGGTCGCGGGAGCCCGCGCGGCGCACAGCACGGCCACGTGGAGGCCGGCGGCGAGTTCGCTCAACTGGCGTAGGGCGACCCCGCTGTCGGAGCCCGGAGGGCGCACGACCGCCTGGAGGTAGTCCACGGCCAGGACCGAGGGACGGAAGGGCTGGCGCACCAGTCGGTCGCGCAAGGAGTCCACCCCCAGGCCGCGGGCCGCGAGGAACGAGAAGGGCAGCGCGCAGAGCCGGTCGCGGGCCGCGCGGGCCCGCTGCGCCTCCTCGGGGGTGAGGGGCCCGCCGGCGGGGGGAATCCCGCGCGCGTCGCCCGGGTCGGGCAGGCGGGCCAGTTCGACCCCGCTGCACATCGAGAGCAGCCGCAGCGCCAGCGACTCGGGGGCGAGGTCGTAGGTGGCGTAGGCCACCCGCCGCCCCCGCTCCGCTGCGGCCCGCAGCAGCGTGAGGAGCAGGCGGGTCTTGCCCCCGCCGTGGGGCCCGCTCCAGACCTGGAGGTGCCCTTCGGGCAGGTCGGCGGCCAGGTGGTGCAGGAGGCGGCCCTCCGGGCGGGTGGGCTCGGCGCCGCTCCGCCCCGCGGGATCGGCGACCGGGGCCGGCGCCGAGGCCGCGCCCTGGGGCGGGACGCCGGCGGGCGGGAGCGGGACGCGCTCGAGCAGGTGGGCGAGCAGGAGCATGCGGCGGATCTCCGGCCGCATCCTGCACCCCCCGGGGGACAGCCCCCGGCGCCCAACCCGCCGCAGGTCAGCGCTCCGCGCCGTCCTTCCCCTCCTTCCCGGGCGCGCCGGGGGGCACGGGCCCGGCCGGGGGCCGATCGTCCCAGCAGGCCAGCGGCTCGGGGCGGAAGGTCGGGCCCAGGACCTGCTCGAGGCGGGCGATCTGTTCGGGTCCGCCCTTGAGCACGATCACCTGCACGATGCGCCGGCGGCTGAACACGACGTACTGGCGGATGCTGCCCTGGGCGAGCAGCAGCGCGGGGGCGCCCCCGAAGGTCGTCTCGACCGCCCGGCCTCCGTGCTGGCGTCCGGCCGTGTCGGGCCCCATGCCCTGGTCGGCGCTCGCGCGCACCACCGCGTGCAGGCCGTCGCCCGTCAGGTTCATCCCCCCCCCGCCGTCCAGGACGACGCTCCAGCCCTCGGGCACGTCGTGGGCCTCCACGCCCGTGAGCACGTTGAGGTAGCGCCCGCGCGCGACGTCGCTGCGCCGGTAGGTCAGGGGGTCGCCCAGGTCGTAGTGCGCCGGCCCCTCCTCCAGGCGCGTGGCGACGAAGCGCATCCGGCCCTCGGCCCGGCTGGCCGTGACGCCCGGGTAGGGGTCCGGGCCGTCGGGATACCCGAAGAAGAGGTAGCGCGCCCCCGTGCCGACCTCGCCGGTGGTCGGGTCGGCGCCGATCCACTCGCCGGTCCAGATCTCGGCCCAGGCGTGCGCCCCCCACATGCTGCCGATCAGCACGTACCCGCTGCAACGGCGGGCCGGGATGCCCACCGCCCGGCACAGCGTGACGAAGAGCAGGCAGTGCTCGGAGCAGTCCCCGCAGCCTTCGTTGAGGATCTGCACGGCGTCGGCCTGGGCCACGGCCGGGCTCTGCTTGTCGAGCGACTCGTACACGAAGCGCGCGAGGCGCAACGCAGCCTTGCGGGCGTCCGTCTCCCCGTCCACCACCTCCGCGGCGGTCTCGCGCACGAGGGGGTGGTCGGCCTGCATCAGCGCCGTGGGCTCGAGGTAGCGGGCGTAGGCCGGGTCCTGCACCGGGAAGGTCGCCGCGCGCCCCTCCCCCTCGTACGCGCGCAACTCCAGCGCGAAGGTCCACCCCACCGCGTCGTCGCCGGTGTGGCCCAGCACGCGGCTCCAGGGCGAGTCGGGGAACTCGGGCGGCGACCGGCCGTCCGCGCCCTGCACGTGGAGGTCCACCAGGAGCCGGTCCGCCGAGAACACGCGTTCGAGGCGCGGCTGGGCCGGGGCGGTGATCGAGAACTCGGCCGGGCGCGCGGGCATCCGCTCGGCGGCCGCGCGCGTCGTGCGCTGGATCACGCTCCCCCCCTCGCCCTCCAGGCGTACCAGCGCGCCGTCGGCGTCGAACCAGAGCCGGGTGCGGCCGCCCGTGCGCGGCTCCACCTCCTCGACGAGGACGCACTCCACGGGCTGGCCCGTCTCGTCGGGCACCGCCTCGCGCCCGAGCACGTGCACCTCGTGCGCCCGCGCCGCGCGGGCGTTCACGTCCAGCACCCGCAGTTCGAGGCGCTCCCCCGCCGCGAGGTCGCCGGCCCGCAGCCGCGGCCCGAGGAAGGCCTCGGCGTCGGTCATCACGGGCGCGTCCAGGGCGATGCGCACGAGCGGCGCGCGTTCCTCCCCGATCCGCGACTCGATCTCGTAGGCCTCCCCGGTCCAGCGCAACTCCTCCACGAGCGTCCGGCCGGCCTCGTCCACCTGCGTGCGCTGCCACCAGCGCACCCCGTCCTCGCTGCGCTCGAGATCGACCGTGACGGTGGTCTCGAACACGTCCTTGACGCCCGACATGTCCCGTAGCGTCGCGGTGACGAAGGTGGTCGTGTCGCGCACGGTCTTGCGCCCCTGCCAGGTGGAGGGCGCCCAGACGACGCGGACGTGGCCCACCTTCTGTCCGCGCACCAGGCGCTCGTACCAGCGCTCCGTGGGCTGGTCGCCGTGGGCGAGGCCCCGCGGGGCCGGCCCCAGGAGGACGGCCAGGAGGCCGGCCAGCGCGAGGGGCAGGTGGCGCCAGGGACGGGCGCGGGGCAGGTGGGGCATCGGTGATCCTCCGGCCCCGATCCTACGCGGGCCGGTCGGGGATCCGGCCCGGGCCGGTCCTTCCCGCCTCGGCCCGGGCCCGTCTCCCGTCTCCGGCCGACGTTTCCCAGGGAAGATGCAGGCCATGGCCGAGCGCCCGACCTGCGCTTCGCGCCCGCTCTCGTGGCAGGAGGGCTATTCCGTACCCCCCCTGCACCCCTCACGGTGGAGCCAGGCTCCGGTGCATCATTCGAGCGACCGGAAGGGCGCGGACCCACCGGAAGCGGGGCCCTCCCTCCGGCCCCGCGGCGGAGGGAAACGGCGGGCGCGGGGCGTCAGCCCTTGAGCGCCGCCCGGATCTCCGCCCCGCGCACGTCCGCGTGGATCTCCACGCCGCGGGCGAGCGGCAGCACGAAGGTGTGGCCGCGCCCGGGCCGGCGTTTCTTGTCAGCCGCGAGGCGCTCCAGGACGGCCTCGGGCGTCGCCGCGGCCGGCAGGTCGACCGGCAGGCCCAGCGCCTCCAGGTCGGCGGCGAGGCGCCGGGCCTCGGCGGCGGCGAGGCGCCCGCGCCGGACGGCGAGGCGCGCGGCCACGACCATCCCGATCGCGACGGCCTCGCCGTGGCGCAGACGCCGCGGCCCGAGCAGGCCCTCGAGCGCGTGGCCCACGGTGTGCCCGAGGTTGAGCGCCCGGCGCGGGCCGTGGTCCCGCGGGTCGCGCGCCACCAGCCGGGCCTTGACCAGGAGCGCGCGGCGGATGGCCTCGGCGAGCCGCGGCTCGCCGGGCTCGGGGGGCGGCACGAGGCGGGCGCCAAGGCCCGGGTCCCCCACGCGGGCGCACTTGTAGACCTCCGCGAGGCCGGCGCGGACCTCGCGCGGGGGCAGCGTCTCCAGGAGCCGCGGATCGGCCCAGATGCGCGCGGCGGGGTGGAAGGTCCCCAGCAGGTTCTTCCCGCGCGGATGGTTGACGGCGACCTTGCCGCCGAGCGCGGCGTCGGCCATCGCGACCACGGTCGAGGGCAGCGCCACCCAGGGCAGCCCGCGCCGCAGCAGCGCGGCCGCAAGTCCCCCCACGTCCAGCGCCGCACCGCCGCCCAGCACCAGCACGGGTTCGTCGCGGCGCAGGTCCACCAGCGCGTCCGTTACCCGGGCGAGTACCGCGCGCCGCTTTGCGGCCTCGCCGGGCGGCAGGTCGACGCGCAGCACCGCCAGGCCCCGCGGGGGGGCCGGCAGGGGCCACAGGGCGTGCACGCGGGCGTCGGCCACGAGGCCCACGCGCTCGGCCGCCGGCCACGCCTCGCGCACCCGGCGCCACAGCCGGGCGAGCAGCCCGGGCTCGAAGCGCACCTCCGCGTGTCCGGCCAGGCGCCGGCGGCACCAGGCGTGGGGGGCGCGCGCCGCCCGGCTCATTCCGCGGGGCCCGGGGGCCGCCCGCGGCCCGCGGCGCCACGGGCGCGCCGGCGCAACTCGATGCGCCGCGCTTCGAGCCGGCGGGCCTGGCGGGCGTCGCTGCGCGAAAGGAGCAGGAAGGCGAGCAACCCGAGCACCACCATCGCCGCGGCGATCCAGGTGATGAAGCGCCGGTAGGCCGCCGCCGCCTCGGAGGGGGGGTAGGGCTCCACGTCCAGCACCACGAAGAGAGGCACCGTGAGCGGTTGCGGCCGGGTGGGATCGTCGGGCTTCGCGTACCGGGTCTCGTAGGTGTAGTTCTTGACGAACACGCCCGTGACCCGCAGGTGCTCCTCGCGCCGGCCCGTCACCCCGCGATCGGCGAAGGCCGAGATGGGGAAGGGGCTGATGAAGCGCAGCGCCCGGTGGTAGTAGTGGTCGGAGATCAGCACCAGGAGGTCCAGTTCGTCCACGTCCCAGGCGTTGCGCGGCAGGTCCTCCCAGTCCAGGTGCAGCACCTCGCCCACGATGCCGCTCAAGCGAAAGACGCGGCCGCGGGCCGACTCGGTGAAGGGCCGCTCGCCCTCCCCCACCCGTTTCACCTCCTGGCGCCAGGTCTCGAAGGCCTCCCGCTCCCAGGGCTGGACGGGAACTTCGCCCGCGGCCATCGCCGCGCGCAACCTGTCCAGCCCCTGGGCCCGGGCCCACTGGACCAACTCGAAGACGACCGCCTCGTCCCAGCGCATCGACTCGCCCAGGCTGCGATCGCGCACGTCCATGAAGGCGCCCTCGCCCAGGTCCTGCAGGGGCTGCGCCCGCTCCGCCGGCGGCAGCACCAGCCGGTAGCGCGGCGCGTACAGCACCGGCGTCGGCTCCTTGAGCGGAACCTGGCCGACCGCGCCGGTGCGGGCCGTCAGCACGAGGCCCTCCACGCGCACGTGGCGGCCCACCTCGACCGCCTCGCCCACCACGCCCAGCGCGCTCGCGTCGCGTGGACGGCCGCCGTCGGGCTCGGACCCACGGCCCACCTTGAGCGCGACCACGCGCCCGCCACCGCCCTCGATCACCACGGCCCACAGGCGCTCGGTCTGGAGCCCGCCGTCGGGCGGCCAGGCCTCCGAGGCCACCTCGACCACCTCGCCCTCGAGCGTGACCCGGCGCCCCCGCCACGCCTCGATCCCGCCCGCCCCGAGCGCAGCGGGCTCCACCGCCTCGAACGGACCGCCGAAGCCGCCGTCCTGCTCGAAGGCGCGCGCGTAGGCGACCGCCTCCGGGACGTAGCGGTGGGGCTCGCGGCCGCTCTCCTTGACGAGCCGCGCGAGGTGCTCGCGGTCCGGATCGGGGGGCGCGGGCCGCGCGGCGGGCGCGGCCGGGGCCGTCACCGGGTCCGTGGGTCGTTCCTCGACGCCGGCGCACTGCTGACCGGTCAGGATGCTCGCCCCGAGCACGACCGCGATGCCGATGTACAGGGTCAGGCGGCGACGGTCCGCCTCGGAGGTGCCGGCCTGCGCCTCCCGCTTCAGGTCGTCAAGCATCCGTGCTCCTCGCCCGCCGGGGCGGACCGGGAAGGGCGGCTCGCGCCGCCCGGCCCGGCGCGGGCCTCGGCGGATCGATCGGCGCCGTGGGGCGCCCGCGCGGGTCGGCTGCGGGCGGCGAGGATACCACGCGCCCCGCGCCCCCCGCGCGCCCGGTCCCCGCTCCCTATCCCTCGAGCGCCGCCGCGACCGCCGCCTCGGTCTCGGCGGAGTCGGCCGGACAGACGAGGATCACCCGCGTTCCGTCCGGGAGGCGGTGGGAGAGGTAGCCCGCGGCCGGCGCCGCGCCCGGGCGCAGCGCCTCGACGTGGCCCGGGGGCAGCCAGGCCCGCCAGTACCGCTCGGGCAGCACCGGCCGGCGCTCCTCGTCGAGCATCACGAGGAGCGTCGCGCCCCGCGCCCGGTTGAGGCTCGCGTCCCAATCGCCCGCGAACACCTCCGCCGTCAGGTACCCCGTGGCCCGGGTGGCCTCCTTGGCGTAGACCGCGCCGAAGCCCGCGCCGGCCACGTACACGCGCCAGGGGGCGAGCAGGTCGCTCACCGTGCCGAAGGGCAGCCGCGCGGGGTCGAGCCGCTCGATCGCCCGGCGCAGGCTGGCGGGCCACTCGGGGCCCGTGCCGGGCAGCGCGAGGGCGCCCGGATCGGCGCCCTTGCCCAGCGCGAACCAGCCCTCGGGCAGCAGCGCGACCGCCGGGTCGTAGCCGTCCCACAGCCGCATCCCGACGGGGTCGAGCAGCTTCCAGGCCCGCCCCCAGTGCACCTCCAGGAACACCGCCGCCTCGACGGCCTCCGGCGGGCGCGCGCCGGCGTGCGCCTCGCGCAGGTGGTCCAGACGCACCGCCTGGACCCACAGCGTGGGCAGGCCCAGCCCGCGCGCGAAGACGCCGACGAGCACGCTCAAGTCCGCGGGCCCGCCGTGGTGGCGCTCGGCGAGGATCTGGTCGAAGGTCCGGAACGCCGCCGGAGCGTCGGCCCGGGCGCGCACGTTGCGGTGGATCCAGCGCGCCGCCTGGCCCAAGGAGCGACGGGGATCCTCGGCCCGCAACTGGGCGGCCAGGCTGGCCAGCCGCCCGGGCTCGGCCAGGGCCGGCGGCACCCGCACGTAGCGCTCGGGCTGGTCGTGGCGCAGGGCCTCCTCGGCCCGCGCGGACGCGGCGCCCAGGAGCGGCGCGAGGAGGGCCCCCCCCGCGATCGCGAGCGCGCGGCGGCCCGCCCGGCCCGGGCGGCCGGCGCGCCCCCGGGCCGCTTGCGGGCGGCCGCCGGTGGGCGGCCGCGGGGGCGGGGGCGGTTCCATGGGCATCGCGCGTCCTCCGGAGGGCGGGCCCGCGATTCTACGGCTCACCGGGACGCGCCACGGCGTGCGGTCAAGGCCGCGTTAGGCTCCCCGGGTGCCCACGGCCGTCCGGCTCCCCGAGCACGTCGCCACGCGCGCGGACCTGGACGTCCTCCTTGCGGCGACGACGAACTACGAGGAGCGCCTGCCGGCCCGGCCCGGCGACCGCGCCTTCGACCTCGCGCGCATGCGCGACCTGCTGGCCGCGCTCGGCGAGCCGCAGCGGGGGCCGCTCACCGTGCACGTGGCCGGGAGCAAGGGCAAGGGCACGTTGTGCCGCCTCGTCGCGGCGGGCCTCGAGGCCGCGGGCGCGGGGCGGGGTCCGGTCGGCCTCTACCTCTCCCCGCACCTCGTGGACCTCGCCGAGCGGGTGCAGGTGGACGGCCGGCCGGTGGCCGACGCCGCGCTGTGCGCCGCGGCCGACGCGCTGCTTCCCTACCTTCGCGCGGCCCAGGGCACGCCTGCGGCGCCCACCTTCTTCGAGGTGATGACCGCCGTGGCCTGGCAGGCCTTCCGGGCCGCGGGCGCACGCGCCGTGGTGCTGGAGACCGGGCTCGGCGGCCGGCTGGACGCCACCAACGTGTGCGTGCCCGCCGCCACCGCCATCACCTCGATCGAACTCGAGCACCAGCAGGTGCTGGGTCCGACCCTCGAGGCCATCGCGGCCGAGAAGGCCGGGATCCTCAAGCCGGGGGTTCCGTGCGTGACGACGGCGGCGGGCGCCGCGCTCGACGTGATCGCCGCGCGGGCCCGGGCGGTGGGCGCGCCGCTCCTCGTCGCGGGGGCGGCCCTTCGCGCGGAGGGCGCCCGGACCGGGCCGGGACGCCGCCTCCACGTCGGGGTCGGGCTCGAGGGCCGGGACGCCGAGCCCTTCGAGGTCCCCCTGGCGGGCCTGCACCACGCCCCGGCCGTCGCCGCCGCGGTCGCGCTGCTGCGGGGACTCGGGGTGGCGCCGGCCGCGGTGCGCGCGGGCCTGGCCGGTGTCGCGGTCCCGGGCGTGCTCGAGCCGGTGCAGGACGACCCCCTGGTGCTGGTGGACGGCGCGCACACCCCCGGCTCGGCGCGGGCGACGCGCGCGGCGCTTTGGGCCTGCTGGCCCGGCCGGCCCGTCGTGCTCCTGGCCGGCGTGCTCGCGGAGAAGGACGCCCGCGGGGTGCTGGCCGGCCTCGCGCAGGACGTGGCCGCGGTCGTGCTCACGCGCGCGCCGTCCCCGCGCGCGCTCGAACCCGGGGCGCTGGCGGCGTGCCTGCCCGCCGGGGCCCCGGCGCCGACGCTCGAACCCGATCCCGCGGCGGCGCTGGCGGGCGCGCGGGCCGGCGTCCCGCCCGGCGGCCTCGTGCTCGCGGCCGGGAGCGTCTACCTCGCCGGCGCCGTCAAGCGCCTGTGTGCGGCCCGCGCGTAGCGCCCGCGTCAGGAGTCGGTCGCGCGCTCCTCGACGTCCTCCAGGATGCGCAGGTACGACTCGTAGCGCGAGGCGGCGATCGCGCCGCGCCCGACGGCGTCGCGCACGGCGCAACCCGGCTCGGTGCGGTGGCGGCAGTCCGGGTAGCGACAGCCGGGGGCGACCCGGGCCAGGTCGCGGAACAGCCACGAGACGTCGCGCGCCGGGATGCCCCAGAGCCCGAACTCGCGCACGCCCGCCGTGTCGATCACCGCGCCCCCGGCGGTGAGCGGGATCCACTCCGCCGCCGTCGTGGTGTGGGTGCCGCGCCCGGTGAAGGCGTTCACGTCGCGCACCGCGCGGTCGAGCGCCGGATCCAGCGCGTTGAGCAGCGAGCTCTTGCCCACGCCGCTGTGGCCCGCGACGACGGTCACGCGGCCGGCGAGCCGCGCGCGCAGCGCGTCGAGCCCGGCCCCGGTGACGGCGCTGGTGAGCAGCACGGGGTAGCCCAGCGCGCGGTAGGCCTCCAGACCCGCCGGCGGGTGCGGGACGAGGTCGATCTTGTTGACGACGAGCAGGCCCTCCAGGTGCGAGTACTCGACCACCGCCAGCACCCGGTCGACGAGCCCCGGCGTGAACTCGGGGTCCTCGGCCGCCGTCACGACGGCGACCTGGTCCACGTTGGCCGCCATCACGTGCTCCACCCGGCCGCGGCCGATCGCCGGCCGCGACAGGGTGCTGCGCCGCGGCTCCACCTCCTCGACCGTCCCGCGGTCCGGGCCCGTGCGCCGCACGCGCACGCGGTCGCCGGGCTCGAGCACGGTGCCGCCGTCGGGCAGCAGGTCCACGT